>CACJWV010000017.1 GCA_902597195.1 uncultured Bacteroidota bacterium
GCAAAGAGTCTAGCTTCAGTTTTTGCTTAATTTCTGATGATTTTTTATTAATTAGGATGGAATTAAATTTAATGGGTTCAGCACTAATTTTCTTTACCGTTTTTTCTAGCTTTTCAACAGTATCAATCTTACTTTCCAGTTTATCATAACGCTTTCTGTCAATGAGCCCAATTTCATATCCTATTTTTGTTAATCTGATATCTGCATTATCTTGTCTTAATAAAATTCTATACTCTGCTCTTGATGTAAACATTCTGTATGGCTCATCAGTCCCTTTTGTAATCAAATCATCTATCAGAACTCCTATATAAGCATCAGATCTTTTTAATATAAACTCGCTTAAGTTTTTACATTTTCTATGTGCATTTATTCCTGCAATCAGACCCTGACAACCTGCTTCTTCGTACCCTGTGGTTCCGTTAATCTGTCCGCAAAAAAACAAGTTTTCTATTAATTTAGTTTCTAAAGAGTAATTTAATTGTGTTGGAGGAAAATAATCATATTCAATTGCGTAACCTGCTCTAAATAGTTTTGCATTTTCAAGGCCATTTACGTGTCTCAGCGCTTTGACCTGCACTTCCTCTGGTAATGAGGTGGAGAATCCATTTAGATATATCTCAACAGTTTCTCTTCCTTCCGGCTCAATAAATAGCTGATGCCTTTCCCTTTCTTTAAATCTATCAATTTTATCCTCAATTGACGGACAATATCTTGGACCAATACCTTGGATTCTGCCCGTGAACATTGGTGATTTTTCAAATCCCTCTTGCAAAATTTCGTGAACTTTACTATTAGTGTAAGTAATAAAGCAACTTAATTGATTAGTGAGTTCTGATGTATTTGTAAAGGAAAATGAACCCGGATTTTTATCACCTGCTTGTTCAATTAGTTTATTATAATCTATTGTCCTACCATCTAATCTTGGAGGAGTCCCCGTCTTCATTCTTCCGTGTTCAAAGCCTAAATCTATTAGCTGCTTAGTAATTCCTTTAGCTGATGGTTCACCTGACCTACCACCTTTGTAATTTATTAATCCTAGATGAATTATTCCGTTCATAAATGTTCCGCTACATAAAATTACTGTATTCGAAAATATTTGATTACCAAGCATTGTAATTACACCACATACTTTATTATTTTTAATAACTAAATTTTTAACTGTGTCTTGCTTGAAATCAATATTTTTATTTTGTTCTAATATGTATCTCCATTTTTTTTCAAATAATTTTTTGTCGCATTGAGCTCTAGGGCTCCACATAGCCGGACCCTTGGACTTATTTAACATTCTAAACTGAATCATTGACTCATCAGTCACAACTGCTGACATCCCCCCCAAAGCATCAATTTCTCGTAAAATTTGACCTTTTGCAACGCCACCCATTGCTGGATTGCAAGACATTCTTGCAATCGTTTCAAGGTTCTGAGTTATCATCAAAACTTTAGATCCAAGTTTTGCAGCGGAATGTGCTGCTTCACATCCTGCATGTCCTCCGCCGATTACTATGACATCATATTTCATATTCGTAATTTACTGATAATCAGCTATTTAAATTAATATAAAAATTTTCTTTTTCTCTCATTATTTTAAGTTCTTGCTTACTCTTATCATTGTAGTTTAATAAATGAAGTAGTCCGTGAACCATAACTCTTTTTAATTCATTATTAAAGCAAACATTAAATATAATCGAATTCTTTTTTACAGTTTCACTACTAATATAAATATCGCCAGAAATTTTATTATCATTAGAAAAATCAAAAGAAATTACGTCAGTCTCATAGTTTTTTGATAAGTAATCATTATTCATTTTTTTCAAGTATTCCTTGGAACAAAAAATATAGTTGATATCCCCAACCTTTTTTTTCTCATTTACAATGGTGTCCTTAAGCCAATTCTTTATTTTCCTTTTGTTTTTCAATGTGAAACTATTTGTAAAATGAAACCTAATCATCCTTAAAGATTTTATTAAAATAATCTGTATTTATTTTTTTATAAAAAGGGTTTAGTTTAACATTGTTTCTTTTTAAAATTTCCTCAGAAATATTCTTATTCTTTTGTCTGGAGATTTCTTCATCTATAGTTTCAATTTCATTTTTCATAATCCATTCTAAAGATTCTCTTTTGTCGTCTTCACCTTGCTCTCTTTCAGCTTCATCAAAGTCTAGTAACCTCGATAATATTTTATTTTGTCTATCTATTGTTTTTTGAGATATTTTGTTAAAAATTATATCATCCTTGTTTTTTTCCATATCGTCTAATAGCTTATCTATATCACCTTTATTTTTTCCATTTACTAGCTCATCTCTCATTTTTAGTAAATTTTCTTTAGCTTCTTGTTGTAATTGTGCAAGTTGCATCAGTTTTTTTGAAAGAGACTCTCCAAGTGATTTAGATCCATTTTTACCATTTTCTCCATTTTTCATCTCCTCCAATAATTTTTTCTGCATTTGTTTGAGCTGTGATAGCGAAGGTGGTCCGCTTCCAGGATTATTACATTGCTTATTTCCAGGAGTCTGCGATGCTAATTGTTTTTGCATTTGTTTGAGTGATTCATCTAACAAAAGGGCAAGATTATTTACTGAAGTCATCACAAATTGTTGAGAAATATTTGCTTTTCTTATATCCCTATCCTCTAAGGAATTAATAGATTTCGATAAGTAGCTATTTATTTTATTTATTTCTTTGTTTACAATTGACTCTATCTCAATAACTCTTTTAGAAAGTGCGAGCAGAGAGTCTTTGACAATTTCTGAGTCATCCTTAATTTTTTTCTGAGTTCTTATTATTTGTATGAACTCTGAACTGTTTTTGTTTGTTTCTTTAGTTTTTAGAATTAGTTCCTCTTGAGAGAAAGAAATAGATATGAGATTCTCAAGAATTTGTCTAAGTGTCTCAAGGTTTTCAAAATTTTGATTCCCTTTACAGCTAGAAAGCATCATAGATAGTTGATCTTCTAAGTCTTGCATTTTATCACTGGTATTTTTTTGAATCTTTTTTGTGCTTTTTTTATTACCTAGTTTCATTTTCTTTATGCTCTCTTCAATACTTTCATCAATCTTTTTTTCTAATTCTTCAGTATTTTCAAAATTATTAGGATTTTCTAAAGAGTCATTTAGATTTTGCATTTCATCAATGTCTTTTTTTAACTCATCAAACTCTTTTTTTATATCATTTTGTTTTTCTAGGCTGTTTTGATCTATATTTTTATTGTTAGTCAAACTGTCTTGTTTGCTTTTAATTTCTTGTATTTTTTCCTTTAATTCAGATAATCTTTGCTCAATCTCCATTTGTTTGAACAACTCAATTTCTCTGTCAAGCTCTTCTTCAATGTTTAAATTCTGCTCCTCTAAATTTTCTAAGAGTTGTTGAATCTCTTCTTTATTTAAATTTTCAAAATCTTTTTGCATTTCATCGATCATCTTTAAAAGCTCTTCGTCAAAAACCTTTTCCATCATCTCATTTAGCAGCTTCTGCTTTTCAATAATTTCTGGGCTAAGAATTTCATTTTTTTCAATTACATCGTTAAGAAGATTTTTAGATTTTTGAATTTCTTTCTCAAGCTTCATTTGTTTTTTTAATAGATCTTTAACATTTTCTTTTTGATTCCAATCAAGCCTTTTATTATTGATTAATGAGCGCTTGATCTTTTCAATTTCTTCGCTCATTTCTTTAATGGTTTCAAAGCTGGATTGCATTGTTGATTTAAGCTCGTTATTTTTTTGGTTCCTATTAGAGATTGCATCTGTTTTGCTTATACTATTAAGGCTAAAAACTTCAGTTTTAGTCGATTTAAATCCATTTACTCCATCATTATCCCACACTTCAAAATACAATTTATCATATTCGAATTCGCTAATATTATTTGTATTAATCTTATAATCAAAAAACTCTTCACGCAGTTTGTTTGTCTTAAATGATGTTTCATTTATTATTTTTTCATTTTTCAAATACTTGATTTTGATATCTGAAATTTGATAATCGTCAAAAGCCGAACCATTATAGACAAATAAATTATTAGTTGAATCAAAATTAACTTCAACATTAATTTTTGGATATTCATCTTTCAAAAGTCTTATTGAATAATAATTAGAATCAGTAACACCGTTCTTATTAACAAGCTTTAATTTGTAATTGCCAGAATTCATTAAAGTTTTTTGAATTTCAAAATCATCATTACTAAAACTTTTATTTTCTATTTCATTATTAAAAGCAAAAATCAATTCATCAACATTTTTTGTTTTAAATGACCATTTTGTCTTAGTGCCTTCTGGCACAAAAATTTCTCCAATATTTTTTTGAGAATCATCTTTTTTGAAAGTATGCTTTGGATATGAAAAATTAATCATGTAATCTAGCATGAGAGGTCTTTTCTTTACTTCAATTTTATATTTTTTAGATGTGAACCCATTGGAATAAAAGTTAAAGTTGAATGATTCTTTTATATTGTAAAATTCGTAAGAATAAAAATCAGAACTTTCAGCTTTTGACATCAAAAGGTCTCTGTCAGCTATTCTAATGAACACCTCATTAGGTAAATTAGTGCCTTTGAGTTCTAGAAGAACTTTAAGTTTTTGGTTTTCTATCAAATCAAGTGTCTTGTTTTTTAAAATAAATTTAAAAGGGGCGGGCTTAGTAAATGTTTCATTGTAATTTATGACTCGAGCTGAACTCTCACTAATAATTTGATTATTTCCAGTAATAAAAATCAATATTATTATTGTGGCGGGTATAATTAGTAGCTTTAGATACTTTTTATTAGAACTAAAATTTATTACATCCTCAAATTTAAATTTATTTAAATGTTCTGTTTTTTGATTAATACTGGCAATTAGTAAGTCAGAATGCTTATCATTAATCTCTTCAAGTTCCAATAAATTCAGAAGCTTATCATCAATATCTCTAAAGTATTCTCCAATAATATTAGCAGCTTGTTTATTTGAAATTATATTACCAAAGCTATAAATCTTAAGAAATGGTATAATGATATTGTATATTATAAATATTAAACTAGAAATGCAGAACCCCCAAAAAATAAATTGTCTAAATTTTGAGTCAAACCATACCAAATGCTCTAAGAAAACAATTAATAAAAAACCATTAATTGAAAAAAAAATTGAAAGTAAAATCCCCTTTATTATTAGATTCAAATAAAACTTATTTCTAAATAAATTTATCTTTTCAATAATTACGGAATTTTTCATACTGCAAAAATACAATTTTATGAGTCCATTTTATTAAAAAATTATTTATCAAAAACTATATTTGCTTAAAATTGCGCTATGAGATCAGTAAGATTAAGATTTGCCCCAAGTCCAACAGGACCTCTACACATTGGTGGGGTTAGAACAGCTCTTTACAATTATTTATTTGCAAAAAAATCAAAAGGTAAATTTATATTAAGAATTGAAGATACAGATCAAAATAGGTATGTTCCTGGAGCGGAAAAATATATTATTGACTCCCTTTCTTGGTGCGGAATTGAATTTGATGAAGGTCCGGAAATAGGAGGTGAATTTGGACCATATCGACAATCAGAGAGAAAAAAAATATATGAAAAATATGCACAACAACTAGTCGATGAAGGTAAAGCTTACTATGCTTTTGACACCCCAGATGAGTTAGAACAGATGAGAAAGAACATGAAGCTTTCTGGAGTAAGGTCACCCCAGTATAATTCTATTACAAGAAATAGCATGAAAAATTCATTGACACTTTCAAAAGACGAAGTAAAAAAAAGAATTACTAGTTCAGAAAAATATGTTATTAGAATTAAAGTTCCTCGAAATGAAGAAATTAAATTAAATGATACGATTAGAGGCTGGGTGTCAATAAATTCAAATAACCTTGATGATAAAGTAATTTTTAAATCTGACGGTATGCCAACTTATCATCTAGCAAATGTTGTAGATGATTATTTGATGAAAATTTCTCATGTTGTTCGTGGAGAGGAATGGTTACCATCTGCCCCTTTGCACATACTATTATATAATTATCTTGGTTGGGAAAAAGAGATTCCAGTGTTTTCTCATCTACCACTAATTTTAAAGCCAGAGGGAAATGGAAAATTAAGCAAAAGAGATGGTGAAAGACTTGGATTTCCTGTTTTTCCAATTCTTTGGGAAAATCTAATAACTGGTGAGAAATACGATGGTTATAAAGAATTTGGATTTTTAGCTGAAAGTTTCATCAATATGCTAGTCTTTTTGGGATGGAATCCTGGACATGAAAAAGAAATATTTGATTTAGAAGAACTGGTACAAGCTTTTTCTTTAGAAAGAATAGGCAAATCTGGTGCAAAATTTGATTTCGAAAAAGCAAAATGGTTCAATCAAAAATATGTAAGAAAGTTACCCAAAGATTTAGTTGTTAAAGAAATATCAGATTATTTAGCCAAAAATAATCTTGAATTTACAAATGACTATATTGAAAAAGTATGCGATCTTTTTTTAGAGAGAGTAGTTTTTATCAAAGATTTTTGGATTGAGGGAAAGTATTTTTTTGAGGATATTAATGGGTATACATTTTCGCTTGTGCAAAAAAGGATAAAGGAAAATAGCCTTGATCATATGAAAACCCTTTGTGAAAAGTTAAAAAAAATTGAGAATTTTTCTTCAATTAATGTTGAGTCTGTATTTGCTGAGGTTTTAGAAGAGTTCAACTTAAAGATGTCAATGCTACTTCCTTTGTTTAGATTTGCCTTAACGAATTTACTTTATGGTCCCTCACTATATTCAATAGCCGAGATTATAGGAAAGGAAAAAACAATTAACAGAATTGAAAATTTTTTAAAAGAAATTTCATGACAAAACTTAATATAAAAGGAATAAAAATTTATGCATTTCATGGGCACTTTGAAGAAGAAAAAAAGTTGGGAGGACATTTTATTGTAAATCTTGAGATAGGCTTTAACTCTGATAAAGTTGTATCTACTGATAAATTAGAAGATACTATTGATTATGTACATGTAATTGATATTGTAAAAGAACAAATGAAAAAAACAAAAAACATGATTGAATCAGCTGCGAATGAAATATTGGATGAGTTATTTAAAATTGAATTGATACAATCAATAAATATTGAGCTTGAAAAAATTAGCCCTCCAGTTGATGCTAATTTTGATAAAATTTCAATTGAGTTATTTAGAACTAAACAATAAAATTTTTCAAATTAACTTCTTTATCAATTATTTCAGAAACTTCTTTAATTTTTACTCTTTTTTGATTCATTTTATCTCTATATCTGAGGGTACATGTATCATCCTCAAGAGTTTGATGGTCAATTGTTAAACAAAAAGGAGTTCCAATTGCATCCTGCCTTCTATATCGCTTACCAATTGAGTCCTTTTCTTCGTAACAACAATTAAATTCAAGTTTTAAATCATTAAATATTTTTTTAGCCTTTTCGCTAAGACCATCTTTTTTTGTGAGAGGAAGTATTGCTAGCTTAATGGGAGCTAAAAATTGTGGAATGGATAAAACGATTCTTTTTTCCTTGTCATTTATTTCCTCCTCTTTATATGAATTACACATGATAGCCAAAAACATTCTATCTAATCCAATTGATGTTTCAATTACATAAGGTATATAACTTTTGTTAAGTTCCGAATCAAAGTACTGTATTTTTCTTTTTGAATATTGTTGATGAGATTTTAAGTCGAAATCAGTTCTTGAGTGTATACCTTCGAGCTCTTTAAATCCAAAAGGAAATTTGTATTCGATATCAACGGCAGCGTTAGCATAATGAGCTAGATTTTGGTGATTATGAAATCTAAACATATCATTGTTAAAGCCAAGGTTCAAATGCCATTTTAGTCGTTGATCTTTCCAGAAATTATAATAATTAATTTCTTCGCCAGGTCTAACAAAAAATTGCATTTCCATTTGTTCAAATTCTCTCATTCTAAAAATAAATTGTCTCGCAACTATTTCGTTTCTGAAAGCTTTACCAATTTGGGCAATTCCAAAAGGGATTTTCGCTCTAGCGGTCTTTTGAACATTTAAAAAATTTACAAAAATGCCCTGCGCAGTTTCTGGTCTTAGGTACCCCTCACTAGATGATTCATCGGTGGACCCAAAGTTAGTTTTAAACATCAAATTAAATTGACGAACATCAGTCCAATTTTTAGTTCCTGATATTTGACATTTAATTTCTAAATTTTCAATTAAATTTTTAATGTCAGATAACTTATTTTTATTCATTGAATTGTCTAACTTATCTTTTATTTCTTGAATTTGAGATATCCTTTCTGAAACTCTTTTATTCGTTTCACAGTATATTTTTTTATTAAAATCACTTCCAAATTTCTTTTCAGCCTTTAAAATATCTTTATCAATTTTGAGCTGTATCTTATTAATATGATCTTCAATTAATTGGTCTGCACGATATCTTTTTTTTGAATCTTTATTATCAATTAAAGGATCGTTAAAAGCATCAACATGTCCTGATGCCTCCCATACTTTTGGATGCATTAAAACTGACGAGTCAAGACCAACTATATTTTCGTTCATATCCACCATAGATTTCCACCAATAGTGCTTTATGTTGTTCTTTAACTCAACTCCAAAGGGACCATAATCGTATGTGGCCGCTAAACTATCATAGATTTCACTTGACTGAAATATAAAACCGTACTCCTTGCAGTGAGAAATCAGCTTCTTAAATAATTCGTTTTGATTACTCATTCAACAAAAGTATAAAATTATGATTGTTTTTTTAATTTAGTTGCATGATTGAACTTGATGGAAAAATTTTTAGCAAAGAATTATTAGAGGAAAAATTTGCTTGTGAGCTATCTTCATGCAAAGGTATGTGCTGTGTGATTGGAGATTCTGGTGCTCCTGTTACTGTTGATGAAGTAAAAATGATTAACAAAAGCCTCAAAATAATTAAAAAATACATGTCAAAAGATGGAATAGATGAGGTGAGTCAAAGAGGAGTTTCAGTAATAGACAGTGAAGGAGACTTAACTACAACTTTAGTTAATAATAAGCAATGTGCATTTGTATATTCTGAGAAAGGAATTAACAAATGCTCTATTGAAAAAGCTTTTAAAAATGGTGATATTGATTTCAATAAACCAATCTCATGTCATTTGTTTCCAGTAAGAATTACCAATTACGACACATTCGACGCTTTAAATATTGAAAAGCTTAAAATATGCAGCTCTGGTTATATGTGCGGAAAATCCAAAAAAGTTCCTTTATATAAATTCCTTAAAAACGCACTTCTCAGAAAATACGGTGAGGACTGGTACAAAAAGTTGGATGAGATAGCAAAAATTATTTGAACGCATTAAGTCCTGTAATATCTAGTCCAGTGATTAGTAGGTGAATGTCATGAGTTCCTTCATAAGTAACGACAGACTCTAAATTCATCATGTGTCTCATTATTGGATAATCTCCTGTAATACCCATACCTCCTAGAATTTGTCTAGATTCTCTTGCAATTTTCAAAGCCATGTCTACATTGTTTCTTTTGCACATTGAGATTTGAGCAGTGCTAGCTCGATCTTCATTTTTAAGTACTCCAAGCCTCCAAGTCAAAAATTGAGCTTTAGTTATTTCAGTTATCATTTCAGCAAGTTTTTTCTGTTGCAATTGAAATGAACCAATTGGTTTACCAAACTGGTGTCTTTCCTTTGAGTATCTTAGTGCTGTGTCGTAGCAATCCATTGCGGCTCCAATTGCACCCCATGCAATTCCGTATCTAGCAGAATCTAGGCATCCAAGAGGTGCTCCTAGCCCATCTTTGTTTGGTAGTAAATTTTGTTTTGGAACTTTTACATTATCAAAAACAAGCTCACCAGTTGCCGATGCTCTTAGGCTCCATTTTCCATGAGTTTCTGGAGTTGTAAAGCCATCCATACCCCTTTCAACAATTAGCCCTTTTATTCTACCTTCTTCATTCTTAGCCCAAACAATCGCAATATCTGCAAAGGGTGAATTAGATATCCAAAGTTTAGCGCCGTTAAGTAAAAAGTAATCTCCGCAATCTTTGAAATTTGTTGTCATTCCACCAGGATTTGAACCATGATCAGGTTCAGTTAGACCAAAACATCCTATTAGCTCCCCGCTGGCCAATTTTGGTAAAAATCTTTTTCTTTGCTCTTCATTACCATACTTGTAAATAGGATACATGACAAGTGATGATTGGACTGAAGCGGTTGATCGTATACCACTATCTCCTCTTTCTAACTCTTGCATAATTAAGCCATATGAGATTTGATCTAAGCCAGCTCCACCATATTCAGCTGGAATATATGGACCAAATGCTCCAATTTCTGCTAAGCCTGTTAGAATTTGATTAGGAAATTTAGCTTTTTGACAAGCGTCTTCGATAATTGGAGAAACTTCTTTTTTGACCCATTCTCTAGATGTGTCTCTTATTAATTTATGTTCCTCAGTAAGGAGTTCATCAAGATGAAAATAATCTGGAGATGTAAATAAATCTGGTTTCATGTATTTTTTTTTCAAAAATATTGAATTATATTCAAATCAAGCATTGCAAATTACTAATTAAACTAAACTATATTTACATTATGGAAGCAGTAAAAAATATAGAGCTAAATAATGAACTATATTTTTTAATTTTTGTTTTTATTTTCTTCCTTCTATCAATTTTAAAATCTAGATATAAAGATTTGTCAAAAATGTTTTTTTTGTCAACTTTCGATAAAAAGAGTTCGGCTAAATTTTTAAAAAAAGATAATGTTTTTTCAGAGCGAGTAAACTATATCATAAATACTATTTTAATATTTAATATTTCAATATTGCTCCTTATTCTAAAAGAAGATTATAGTTACAGTAATTTTCTAAAAACTCTTTCTTTTGTAATTTTATTTTATTGCATAAAATACTTTATAGTAAAACTTCTTTGTAATATATTCAATGTAGGAGAATTAACTAAATTTTCAATCTTTCATACTTTCTTACACGATAAATTTTTTTCTGTAATTATCACACCATTATTAATAATTTATTTTTTCTCAATTATTTCATTTAATGATTACATAATTTATTTATGTTTAATCGTTTTATGTCTTATTGTAATTTATAAACTTTACTGGATTTATAAAATACTTTCAAACACAATTGGTATTTCAACTGTGTATATAATTTTGTATCTTTGCATAACTGAAATTATACCTTTTTCTCTAATAGCTAAAGGTATTTTTTATTAGTATATGCTTGATCCCAGACATAAAAAAGTAAAAACAATATTGATTTCCCAGCCTAAGCCTGAGGGAAGGTCTCCATACGCATTAATTGAGAGAAAATATAAATTAAAAATCGACTTCAGACCATTTATCAATGTTGAAGAGATATCTGCTATTGAATTCAAACAACAAAGAATTAGCATTCTTAATCATGATTCAGTAATTTTTACAAGTAAAAACTCCATGGATCATTATTTTGGCCTTTGTGAAAAAATGAGACTTAGAGTACCAGATACAACGAAATACTTTTGTGTTTCTGAAGCTATCGCTCATTATCTGCAAAATTTTATCACCTACAGAAAAAGAAAGATTTTCATTGGAGAGCAAAGTTTTGCAAGCTTGATTCCATTAATGAAAAAATTTCCAGAAAGTAAATTTCTATATCCATGTTCAAATGTTCTAAAAGAAAGGCCAAATCCTTCATTAGAAAAAAGTGGATTAGAATACACTAAGGCACAAATGTATAAGGTCGTCTGTTCTGATTTAAGCGACTTAAGTGATGTGAAATATGATATTTTAGTTTTTTTTAGTCCTACGGGTATAACATCTTTAAAACAAAACTTTCCAGATTTTGAACAAAATGAAACTAGAATAGCTGTGTTTGGTAAAACAACATTAAACTCTCTTAAAGAAAATAAGTTAATAGCTGATATTGTTGTTCCAAGTAAAACTGCAACATCAATGTCTATGGCTCTTGACCAATATATTAAAGAGGCAAACAAGAGAAGAAAGTAAACTCTTGAAAAAAAATCATCTTTTTTTAAAAAGCAAAAAATTAATTGATTCTATTTTTGAAAATGGTAAATATTTCAAAGAATACCCATTATCAGTCAGATTTTTGCAAGTAAATCAAGTTAATGATATTAATTTTGTAATAAGTGTTAAAAAAAAATATTTACCAAAAGCTGTAGATAGAAACAAAATAAAAAGGTTAATGAGAAATTCATTGAGAGAGTGTGTTGAAGAGCTGAAAAATAAAATATCTGAACAAAAAAAAAGCTACCATATTGCAATTATTTACAATAGCAGTATTATTTATGATATTGGTTATTTAAAAGATAAAATAAACTTAATTTTAACTCGTTTAATTGTAAATGAATAAAATTTTTTCTTTTCCATTCATTGTGATGATTTTGTTTTATCAAAAAATAATTTCTCCTTACTATCCAATGAGCTGTAGGTACAACCCAACTTGTTCTAAATATTCATTGGAGTGTTTTAAAAAACACAATGTTTTGAAAGCACTTTTTTTAACTATTAAACGAATTTTATCATGCCATCCCTGGGGCGGACATGGGCATGATCCAGTTCCATAAACAACTAAGAAAATGAAGAAAAAGTTAATTATTATTTCGCTATTTATTTCATCACTAACATTGCTTAGTTTTAAATCTGATTATTTTGAAATAGCAAAAAATTTAGAAATTTTCACGGATCTTTACAAAGAGCTAAATACTTATTATGTAGACGAAACTGACCCGGGAAAATTAATCAAATCTGCAATGGATGAAATGCTTCAAACCCTTGATCCATATACGAACTATATACCTGAGTCTGAAATAGAGGATTTCCAATTTATGACAACTGGTCAATACGGAGGTATTGGAGCAATGATTACAAAAAGAGATGAATATGTTTACATTTCAGAACCATATGAGGGGTTTCCTGCTCAAAAGTCAGGACTTATGGCCGGTGATAAAATATTAGAGGTAAACAATATTTCAGTTAAAGGAAAAAGTACAGAGGAAGTAAGTAAACTTTTAAAAGGACAACCTAACACAAACGTTTCAATCTTAATAGAACGAAAATATATAAATGAGCCTTTTGAAGTTAGTTTTAAAAGAGAGAAAGTTACTGTTGGCAGTGTCCCTTATTTTGGATTATTAGAAAACAATATAGGATATGTTAAGCTTAGAAGTTTTACTAGAAATTGTAGCAATGATCTTAAAAACGCAATACTTAAGTTAAAAGAGCAAAGTGCTACAAGCTTGATCCTTGATTTAAGGGGTAATCCTGGTGGCTTATTAAATGAGTCTGTAAAAATTGCAAACTTTTTTGTAAATCAAGGTGAGGATATTGTCAGCACAAAAGGAAAAATAAAGTCTTGGGAAAAGGTCTATACAGCAACGAATAAACCAATTGATACAGAAATACCTTTAGTAGTTTTAATTGATCAATCATCGGCATCTGCTTCTGAAATTGTTTCTGGTTCACTCCAAGACCTAGATAGGGCTGTAATTGTTGGTAAAAGAAGCTTTGGTAAAGGATTGGTGCAACAAACCAGAAAATTAAGTTATAACTCTCAACTCAAATTAACTGTAGCGAAATATTATATTCCTAGCGGAAGATGTATACAGGCATTAGATTACTCCAACAGAAATGAAGATGGAAGTGTAGGTAAAATTGCTGATTCACTATCAACTGAATTTAGAACAAAAAACAACAGAAAAGTTTATGATGGTGGTGGTATTACACCAGATTTGGTAACTGAAAGGGAAGTATCAAGTAAAATATTATTATCTCTTTTTAGAGAAAGATTATTTTTTGATTATGCTACAGAATATAGGCTTAAAAATGAAAATATTTTATCAGCTAAAGATTTTAAAATTACTGATGAAAAGTTTTTAGATTTTAAAAATTTTCTTTCAGATAAAGAATATGAATATGAAACAGATACAGAAAAAGCATATAAAAAGTTAAAAAAAGTTGCTGAAGAAGAAAATTACTTCGAATCAATGAAAAATAACTTTGATTTACTAGTCACTAAGATAGATGATGCAAAAAGTGATGATTTGGAAAAAAATAAAGACTTTGTTAAGGAAATTTTGGCCAATGAAATAGTAAGCAGATATTACTATCAAAAAGGAAGGATACAGTCTTCATTAAATTATGATAAAGATATATTGGAAGCCATTACAGTTCTCAGTGACAGCACTAAATACAAACAAATTTTATCAAATATTGATTAGTAGAATAAAAAATTATTCATTTGTTCTGCTAGGTTTTTCAATACCAATTTCGATTTCTATTACATACATTTTATTATTTCTTTTGTTAGCCCTATTTATATTGGATAAGGACTATCAAAAAATAAAATCTTTAAAAACAGAAAAATGGTTAATACCTCTGGTTTTAATTTTTGTTTTATACATTTTAGGCTCTGTTGATAGACAGTTTAGCTTAGATACTAAGGAAGTTTTTAAGAGATTAAGCGTATGGCTTTTTCTACCTACTCTTTTTTTTATGGACTTGAAGCAAGAAAGCTATTCAAAAGGCATCCTTGCTTTTTTAGCATCAGTTTTTTTAATGGTTATTATGTCAGTATTAAACCAATTGGGTTTCACTGCACATATTTTTGAGTATTTGCCTTTTTTATTTAAAAACTCTCGTCCTTTAGCGCTCTATCCATCAACTCATCTTTATAATTATCATAATATTTTGGTTTCCTTTTCTCTAATCATTTGTTTTTATCTAACTAAAAAGTTAGCTGAGCCAAAGATTTATTTGCTAATTTTATTTATTACTCTATTGATATTCAGTTTATTTTCTGAGGCTGGAAGGGCAGGTCAAATTGTTTTTGTTTTATTCTTAACACTATTGAGTATAGATTTAGCTATTAAAAAGAAAAGAGAATCAATCTACATGATTTTTTTTCTAATCATTACTTTATTGATATCGTATAAATATTCATCCAACTTTAATTATAGAGTTAATGAATTGGTTTTAAAATTTCAATCAGCCGAAAAAAACAATGATAATAGATATAATTTTTGGAAGAGCACATTAAGTAAAATTTGTGAGAAACCTTCTAAGAATTTAATAGGTCATGGAACAGGTTCTTGGAGATCAGAAATGAATGAAAGTTTCGATTATTTTAATTTAATAGATGAAAATCATAAAACTCCTCATAATAATTATTTATATATCTTTTTTGAAATAGGAGTTTTAGGTTTTATTGCATTATGTTACTTTTTTTACGCAATGTATTGTAAGTTAAAAACTAAAGCTCATAAGTTTTTTAGCAGAAACTTGGTAGTTTCATACACAGCCTTGATGCTTTTTGACAGCTATATGCTAATTTTTATTATTTCAATAGCATATATTTATCTTTTCACAATTTCCGTTAATTACGAATAGTATTCACGCTTAATTCTTCTATTGAGTTTTGATAACATCTCATATTCTGAAGTGTTACAGCTTTTAGCTATTTCTTTAATTGTATAGTTTGAGTCAAATAAAATCACTTTATCTCCTTCTTCAATTTTGGAATTTTCCAAGTTTACAGCTAGCGAGTCCATACTAATGTCACCGATAACTTTGTATTTATTATTTTTTATAAAAACGTAGTAGTTGTCACTATTTTTTTTTTCATAAATACCGTCAGCATATCCAAATGGGA
>CACJWV010000018.1 GCA_902597195.1 uncultured Bacteroidota bacterium
ACTAAACTTGATAAATTAGAAATAGTAAAGATTGATGAAAATGATACATCCAAGATAAAACTTAAGTTTCCAAAAGCTCAAAGGTCAGGAAAAGTTCCAGTAAAGTTAATAGACGTTAGTAAATCTTACTCGCAGAAGCTGGTTTTGGAAAATATAAACTTTGAGCTAACAAGAGGTGACAAAGTAGCATTCGTTGGTAAGAACGGAGAAGGTAAAACAACACTTGCAAAAATTATCTCCAATACTTTAGATTTTGAAGGAGAATTAAAAATAGGATATAATGTTACAATTGGTTACTATGCTCAGGACCAAGCAGACTATTTAGACAATGATAAGACTGTATTAGAGACAGTTGAATATGCTAGAGGTTATGATTCTTCAATGAATGCTAGAACAATTTTAGGATCTTTTCTGTTTTCAGATGATGATGTGTTTAAAAAAATTAAAGTACTGTCAGGAGGGGAAAGAGCAAGAGTCTCACTATGTAGGTTGTTAAATGATTCACATAATTTTTTAATTATGGACGAACCAACTAATCACTTGGATATTCAGTCAAAAGAATTGTTAAAGAAAGCCTTAATAGAATTTGATGGAACTTTGATAATTGTTTCTCACGATAGAGACTTTCTTTCAAATTTAACTACTAAGGTTTATGAGTTTAGTTCCAAAAAAATCAAAGAGTATCGTGGTGATATAAATAGTTTTTTACAAAATAAAAACCTTTCAAATGTCAGGCAGTATGAAGACACTATTAATAATGTTATTGACAAAAAGGAAAATAATTCCAAAAAAAAATCTTATCACCAAATTAAAAAAATTGACAAACAAAAAAATATCATCATAAGAAAAATAAAAAGAACTGAGGATGAGATTGAAAGTTTAGCTCGCCAGCTAAGTTTAATAGAAAACAAGATACAAGAAAATCAAAATAATTTTTCTAAAAAGATTGAGGATGAAGAGTATGTTAATTATGAAAAAATAAAGCGGAAAATTAATTCTTTAGAAGAAAAATGGACTTTGCTTTTAGATGAGCTAAGTGAGACTTCATAAATTAACTATGCATTGCATAATGCATTGCATAACTTTAAAATTTCATAGAATTAATTTTGGCCATTATTAACTAAAATTTATTTAAATGAAAAAATTTATTATTACTATTTGTTTGATAATTTCTACAAATCAACTCTTATTATCACAAAACTCAGTGCAAAAATTAGATGGTCCAAGATTCGGTATTACTTACCTTGACCCTGGCTTATTAGCTGATATCATTAATGACGATAGAGATATTGATGATGATAATCCAGTTAACTACAAGCAAGAACCTTCATTAATGACTCAAATTGGATGGCAATGGGAAACCAGATTTGCAGAGGGAGAAGATTTTGTTGGTCTCATAGAGTGGATTGGCTTAGTTGGTGGGATCGAAAAAGGTTTGTTTTTACCAAGTGTTTCTGCACTTATGGGTATAAGAAGAGCTAATGGTTTTGAAATTGCAGCGGGTCCTACGGCTTCATTTACAGGATTTGGAATGGTTTTTGCTGTTGGTCATACTATTAAATCTGGAGATTTAAACTTACCAATAAATATAGCTTGGGTACCATCAAGAAAAAATCATTTTTTGGGTGATCCCCAAGGTGCAGATTTAGATAAGGATCTATTGCAATCAGGTCATGCATTGACTTTGAGTGTTGGATTCAATTTTAATAGAGGAAAATAAGCTATAGACTTCTTTAATAAAAAAGGGTAATCATTTCAATTGCCCTTTTTTTGTTTCTTTGCAAAATGAAACATAAATCAGGTTTTGTAAGCATAATTGGATATCCAAATGCAGGTAAATCAACGTTAGTTAATGCACTTGTAGGAGAAAAATTATCTATCGTCAATGCTAAAGTACAAACGACTAGAGATAGAATACTGGGTATCTATAATTCAGAAAATTATCAAATAGTCTTTTCTGATACTCCCGGTATAATTGATCCAAAATATAAACTCCAAAAAAAAATGATGAGTTATGTGATGTCGTCATTTGTAGATTCAGACTTAGTAGTTTATGTCTTTGATTCTAACTCAAATAAGAATATTGTGGGTAAGATTAAAGATATTTTGTTAGAACTTAAAGTACCTTTATTAATAGTCATAAATAAAATCGATCTAATCAATCAACAAAAAGTAGAAGATATTATGAAATCTTTACAATCGGATTTTTTAGATTCAGATGTTATTCCAATTTCTGCAAAAAAAGAATTTAATCTTGAAAAAGTTTTAGAAACTATCAAGTCTAATTTACAAGAGTCTCCACCTTTTTATGATAAAACTTGGTTTACTGACAGATCAGAAAGATACTTAGTTGAAGAAATTATAAGAAACAAAATTTTAGATAATTTTCAAAAAGAAATTCCTTACTCTGTTAATATACAAGTAGAGGAATTCATTGAAGATAACGGTTTAATAAGAATAAGAGCTAACATTTATGTGTTGAGAGACAGTCAGAGGGCTATTTTAATTGGTCACAAAGGTTCCAAGCTAAGGAAAATTGGTGCTCAATCTCGATTCGAAATTGAAAAACTTTTTAATAAAAAGGTTTTTTTAGAAACACCTATTAAAATAAGTAAGAACTGGAGAGATGATGAAAAGAAGCTAAAAAAATTTGGATATCAATGAGTAATATAGTTGCAATAGTTGGAAGACCCAATGTTGGTAAGTCTACTTTATTCAATAGATTAACCCAAACTAGAAGTGCTATAACTGATGAGTTTAGTGGTGTTACCAGAGATAGAAATTACGGTAAAGTCAACTGGTCGGGAAAAGATTTTTCAATAATTGACACTGGTGGTTATGTAGAAAATACTGAGGATATTTTTGAGAAAGAAATTAGAAGTCAAGTAAATCTGGCAATTGAGGAATCATGTTGTATTCTTTTTGTAACTGATGTGAAAAGTGGAGTTACTGAAATGGATATTGAAGTTGCAAATCTTCTTAGAAAGAGTAATAAGGATGTAATATTAGTTGTTAATAAAGTGGATAACTCAATGCTACAAAATGACTCTTTAGAATTTTATAATCTTTCATTGGGTGATTTCTTTTGTATTTCATCAATTAATGGTGGCGGTACTGGAGATTTATTAGACGAGGTTATCAAATATGTAGACGAAAAAGATGAAAAGAAAATAGATATTCCAAGTTTTGCAATTATTGGAAGGCCCAACGCAGGAAAATCATCATATATAAATTCTATTATTGGGACAAAACAAAATATTGTTACCGAAATAGCAGGAACAACAAGAGATAGCTTAGATACGAGAGTAAAAAAATTCGGGTTTGATTTTATTTTAACTGATACCGCAGGAATCAGAAAAAAGAAAAATGTAAATGAAGACTTGGAGTTCTATTCAATAATGCGTTCTATAAAATCAATTGAGAGATCTGATGTTTGTATCCTTTTAATAGATGCTGAAAGAGGTTTTGAAAGTCAAGACCAAAAGATATTTCACTTGGCAGATAGAAATAAAAAAGGTATTGTAATCTTAGTCAATAAGTGGGATAAAATAGAAAAAGAAACATCCACATCTTTGGAGTTTGAAAAAAAGATTAAAGCAAAAATCTTACCATTTGATGATGTTCCAATACTTTTTGTATCGGCACTAACAAAAAATAGATTGATTAAAAGCATTGAAGTAGCTTTGAATGTTTTTAAAAATAAGTCTCAAAAAATTACAACCTCCAAATTGAATGACACAATGCTTGATATTATAAAAAATACACCACCACCTGCCGTAAAAGGAAAGTATATTAAAATAAAATATTGTACACAATTAACTTCAAAAAGCCCATCATTTGTATTCTTTGCTAACTTACCTCAATATATCAAAGAACCCTATAAAAGATTTCTAGAAAACAAATTAAGAGAAAACTTTAATTTTAAAGGAGTCCCAATCAGTATATATTTCAGAAAGAAGTAAAAATATTTTTGTTACTTTGAAAAAAAACAAAAATGAAAAAAATAATAATTTCAACTTTATTTTCAGTAGTGTATGTTTTCTGCGCTGCACAAAGTGAATCAGACATATTTGGAGAATGGTTTAACGAAGAAAAGGATGCTGTTGTTACAATTTACAAGGACGGTAATTCAATTAGCGGCAAGACAACTTGGTTAAAGGAACCTCTTGACAGTAAGGGCAATGCTAAGCTTGATTTGAAGAATCCTGACGAAAAGCTTAGATCAAGAAAAAGAATGGGGCTAAAAATCATGCATAGCTTTAAGTACAATGATCAAGAAAATATTTGGGAAGATGGAAGAATTTATGATCCTAAAAAAGGCAAGTTATATGGTGGTACAGCTACTCTAGTTAATAAAAACGAGCTTAAACTCAAAGGATATATTATTAGCATGCCTTTTCTTGGTAGAACTGCTACTTGGACAAGAAAAACTAATTAATACTCAATAATTCAACTTCAAAAATAAGAGTTGAGTTTGGACCAATAGCACCAGCTCCACTTTCGCCATAAGCAAGTTCAGATGGGATGAAAATTTTCCATTTACTGCCAACTGACATCATTTGAAGTGCTTCTTGCCATCCTGGTATTACTCCATTAAGTGGAAAAGTTGCAGGTTGTTTTCTATCAACAGAACTATCAAAAATAGTTCCATCAATTAATGTTCCATGGTAATGTACCGTGACATTATCATTCAAAGTTGGATTGTTACCTCTTCCCTCTGATAAAATAAGGTATTGTAACCCTGATTCAGTTGTCATAACTCCATCTTTTTGCTTATTTTGCTCAAGAAATATCTTTGAATCAATAGCTAGTCTTTGATTTTTTTGCATCTTGTTTTTTATTAAAATACTCTCCAATTATTTTATTACTTTCTTCAATATTTATAGCTAAATCTTTGTTTTCAAAAACATCTTGAAATCCTTTGCTTATGTAAAATGAATTGATTGAATCAAGACCTTCTGATTTTATGCTAGTTGCTACATTTATTCCAATGCTATATGATACCCTTTCTAGTTCATTGGCTTCATCAAAATTAAATTTTTGCTGAGTCAGATTTTGACATGAAGAAATTACCGATACTAATAATGCTATTTTAATATACTTTTTCATAATTTATTTTTAAACAAATTTAATTTTTTGAATTCATTTATTTATGTCATTGTCAATTTTTATCTTTGTAGGTTCTAAAAATGAAAATAACAAAAACTAAAATAGAAGGTTTATTAATATTTGAACCACAAATTTTTGAAGATGACAGAGGTTCTTTTTTTGAGTCATGGAACGAAAATGTTTTTAAAAAATATTTAAAAGACATAAAATTTGTTCAAGATAATCAATCAATTTCAAAAAAAAACTGCCTTAGAGGACTTCATTTTCAAGATCCACCGTATGCTCAAGGTAAGTTAGTGAGAGTTATCAAAGGTTCGGTTTTGGATGTAGCAGTTGACTTGAGAAAGAAATCAAAAACTTATGGGCAACATGAAAAAGTTATTTTATCTGCAGCAAATAATAAAATTTTTTGGATACCAGAAGGTTTTGCTCATGGATTTATATCTCTTGAAGAGGATACCATTTTTTCATACAAATGCACAAATTTTTACAATAAAGAGTCAGAGAGAACAATTTTGTGGAACGATTCTAAGCTCAATATTGACTGGAGCATTAAATCAAGACCTTTCATCTCAGAGAAAGACTTGATTGGCGAGAGTTTTGACAACTTTCAAAGCAAGTTTGTATGAGACAAGTGACTAATAAGAACTTTCTTTTATTTTTTTTAATTATATTTTGTTTGTACTCATTTAAAAAATGGCAATCAGAAGATGAAATTCATCAAAGCATTTTTAATAAAAAATATTCAATATTTTCTCTGAACAAGATTCTGGAATCTGAATTTGCAAATGAAAAGGTGCCACTTGAAGATGATCTTGTTTGGGAAAGATTCGACAAAGAGTTATTAAAAAATGTTTATTGGCAATCCAACACAATTTTATACTTAAAGAGAGCAAATCGATATTTCCCAATTATAGACAGCATATTAAATGCTAACAAAATACCAGTAGATTTTAGATATTTAGCAGTGATTGAAAGTGGTTTAGAAAATGTTAGATCGCCTTCAGGTGCTTCTGGAATTTGGCAAATAATGAGATCTACAGCAAGAGAGTATGGTATTGAGGTAAATAAAGACATTGATGAAAGATATAATTTGGAAATTGCAACTCAGTTTGCGTGTGATTATCTAAACAAAGCATTTGAAGAATTTAACAATTGGACAATAGCCGCCGCCTCTTATAATATGGGTATTAATGGAATGAGAAGTAATTTACAAAAACAAAATGTTAATAGTTATTATGATTTAAATCTAAATAGTGAGACATCTAGATATATTTTCAGAATTTTAGCTGTTAAAACGATTTTTGAAAATCCAAAAAAATATGGTTTTAACATAAGAGGCAAAGATCTATATCAGCCCTTGAGTTATAAGTACATACATGTAAACAATACTATCAACAATTTATATGAGTTCAGTGAGAAAAAAAACATCAATTACCAAACGTTGAAGTTTTATAACCCGTGGCTAAGAAGTTCTAGGCTTCCAGACGCATCAAGAAAACTGTACAAAATCAAATTGCCTAATTAGAAAGATGTTGAAAAAATTTGATGTAGATAAATCTATTTCAGTATTTGGAGCAAGAGAAAATAATTTGCAAAATATTGATATACAAATACCAAGAAATAAATTAGTAGTTTTTACTGGACGAAGTGGTAGTGGAAAATCTAGTCTGGCATTTAATACAATACATGCAGAGGCTAATAGAAGATATCTTGAAACATTTGGTTCTTATGCAAGATACTTCGTTGGAGATATTAGCAGACCTGATGTTGACAAAATTGAAGGACTTAGCCCAGTTGTAGCAATTGAACAAAAATCTACTAATAAAAATCCTAGATCAACCGTTGGCACGCTTACTGAAATTTATGATTATATAAGACTTCTGTTTGCCAGAGTTGGACAGCCATATTCATATGTTACTGGTAAAAAGATGGTTAAATATTCAGAGCAAAATATTATTGATTTAGTTAAGAAAAATTTTAATAACAAAAAACTTAAAATTTTATCACCTTTAATTAAGTCAAGAAAAGGTATATATCAAGATTTATTTCAAAGTCTTATAAAAAAGGGATTTATTTGGGCAAGAGTTGATTCAAATATTATAAGAATGAGTAATGATCTTCGATTAGACAGATATAAAATTCATGATATTGAATTAGTTGTTGATGAATTTGTTTTAAATGATAAAAATAGCAAAAGGTTAACACTATCAATCAAAACAGCAGTTGAAAATGGAAAAGGTGTTTGTATGATAATTGATGAAAATGAAAATTTTAAATATTACAGTACAAAAATGATGTGTCCAGAATCAGGAATTGCATATCAAGATCCCGAGCCAAATACATTTTCATTTAATTCACCCAAAGGTGCATGTAAATCTTGTAATGGAATAGGACAAAAGTTCGAGGTTGACTTAAAAAAAATAATTCCAGATGATTCAAAGTCAATTAATCAAAATGGAATACAAGCACTTGATATTTCAAAAAATAATTTTACTACAAAACAAATTAAGCAAATAGCCAATTTATATGAAATCGATTTAAATACTCCAATAAAAAATATAAGAAAAGATCACTTAAATATTATTTTAAACGGAGTCAGTGGCGAGCATACTAAAGAATACAAACACTCTAAAGTTAGTAGTAAAATATTTTTAGACTTCCCTGGCATAATTGGATTAATTTATGAACAATTCAATTTCCCACTTTCTAATTCACTTAAAAGGTGGTCTAAAAAGTTTATGAAATCTATCGATTGTGAGTCATGTAATGGAACACGACTAAATGAACAAGCATCAAGCTATAAAGTTTTGGATTATTCAATTAATGATATTGTTAACTTACCAATTTCAGAAATGAATCAAGTTCTTCAAAAGATTTATGAAAATTTTGATGAAAACCAAAAAGTAATTTCAAAATTAATAATTAGCGAAATAAAAAAAAGAGTGAAATTTATAAATGATGTAGGATTAGGATATCTCAATTTATCAAGAAGATCAAAGTCTTTATCAGGTGGAGAGGCACAAAGAATTCGTTTAGCTACTCAAATTGGAACTCAACTTACTAATGTATTGTATATACTTGACGAGCCAAGCATTGGGTTGCACCAAAGAGATAATTTTAAGTTAATAACATCTTTAAAAAAATTAAGAGATATAGGTAATTCAATAATAGTCGTAGAACACGATAAAGAAATGATTATATCATCAGACTATGTTGTAGAGATAGGTCCTGATGCGGGAATTGAAGGTGGTAAAATTGTAAGCATATGTAGGCCCGAGGAGTTGAAAGGAAATAATAATTTAACAGCTCAGTACATCAACAAACAAAAAAATATTGATATTCCAAAAAAAAGAAAAATAGATTTTAAAAAAACAATAGAGCTTACTGGTGCAACAGGAAACAACTTAAAACATGTCGATGTAGTAATACCTTTAGAAATATTTTGTTGTATAACTGGAGTTTCTGGAAGCGGAAAATCTACTTTAATAAATGAAACTCTTCATCCAATACTTTCTGAAAAGTTACATAGGGGTGAAAAAATACCGTTGCCTTATGAAAACGTCAAAGGAATAGAACATTTGGACAGAGTAATTTCTGTTGATCAATCCCCAATTGGTAAAACTCCTAGATCAAATCCAGCAACATATGTTGGCTTCTTTTCAGAGATCAGAGAATTATTTTCTAAGACACAGCTGTCTAGAGAAAGGGGTTATGGACCTGGAAGATTTTCGTTTAATGTTTCTGGTGGAAGATGTGAAGAATGCAAAGGTGCTGGAATAAAAAATATTGAGATGAATTTTTTACCTGATGTATCAGTATTATGTAGTTCATGTAATGGTAAAAGATATAATAAAGAGATTCTCGATGTTAAGTTAAAAGGAAAAAATATTTCTGAAATTTTAGAAATGAATCTAGACGAAGCTCTTATCTTTTTCTCTAGTTTTCCAAAAATAAAAAATAAGATTTTTACGCTCTGTGAAATAGGTCTAGGATACCTTAAAATAGGTCAGCAATCAACAACACTTTCTGGAGGAGAAGCACAGAGAATAAAGTTAGCAAGCGAACTATGTAAAAAAAATCAAAAGAGAACATTATTTCTTTTGGATGAACCTACGACTGGACTACATTTTGATGATATAAAGATGTTATTAGGTATTATTGAGAGATTGGTTAACCAAAAAAATACAGTGCTTGTTATTGAACATAATTTAGATGTCATAAAGGTTGCAGACTATATCATTGACTTAGGACCAGAAGGAGGAAAAAATGGTGGAAACATATTATTTTCAGGATCTCCAGAGGAGGCGATCAAATTAAAAAATAATAGTACCGCTAAATACTTATCTGATGAGTTTAAATAATCTTATTGATAGTCAAATAGGATAAATTCCTCTTTTTTTCTATTTTTACAAAACAAAATAAAGAATGATGATAAAAAAAATATCAGTATTATTTGTTCTTTCATTAGTATCATTTTCAGTATTTTCTCAAAAAGGAAATTATGAGATTAGTGAGGAAATTCCATTTCAACCTATGTTTGTTATCGGTTCATCATATTATTCTTTTCAAGGTGACATAAAAGGGCCTAAAACCAATGCCTTGTTAGGTAACATAGGTTACAATGCTGGAGTCTTATTCAATTTATCAACTGATTTAGATTGTAAAATTTCATTTTCAAACGCATCATTCTTTGAAAAAAATGAAGATTTTGAATTTAGTTCAAATGCAAATATTTATTCTGTAGATTTAAATTATGGTTTAAAATTCTTCAAGAATTCAAAAATTAACCCATTTACAACAGCTGGTATAAGCTCTATTTCATACAAAACTTACAATGAAGAGGATTTTGATAAAGAGTATGCTCTTGTGTTGCCACTTGGACTAGGCCTAGAGTTAAATATTTCAGAAAGAATAAAATTAAATGTTGGTGTTAACTATTGTTTATCAAATGCAGACATAGACAAAGACGAACTCTCTAATGCAGATAACTTTCTAACTGCAAACTTCAATATTGCTTACGATCTATTTACCCCAAAGCCAAAATCAGCTACTTACACTGACGAAAGCTTTTATAATGACGTAAATTATAGCTCTTTAGAAAATGAAGATTCAGATGGAGATAAAGTAATTGATTTTGATGATCTATGTCCTTACACACCTAAGAACGTTAAAGTAGATGAATATGGTTGTCCGATTGACACTGATTTAGATGGTATTGCTGATTATATTGACAAAGAAAAAAACACATCTCCTGGTAGCATTGTAGATCAGTTTGGAGTAACACTTTCAGATGAACTTCGCCTAAATAAAAAAAGTGATGTAGCGTCTAGAAGATATGCAAACTTTTACAATGAGAATGAAATTAAGAGAAGTGACTACAAGAGTGTTAATGAATTTTTAATTGCAAAAGCAAATGCGTTTAATAAAGCCTTTAACATAGACGTTAGCGAAGATATTAGTAAAGATTATTACAGAGTCAAGTTAGGTGAATACTATGAAAAGGTTCCTGCCACCTTGATTAACAAATATCTTAGTATAGAAGATTTAATATCCATTCCACAGGACAATGGTTCTGTAGTTTACGCTGTTGGATCTTATGAAAATGTTAATGATGCAGTGGATAGACAAACGAATTTAGAAACAGCTGATTTATACAATACCCAAATTATAATTGACAAAAACGGTATTATAGAAAATTATAAAGTTTTAAATGAAAATTCCAAAAAAGAAGAAATATCAACAAATAATAATTCAATAGTAGTTGAAAATAGTAAAAAAGATGTTTCAAAGGAGAAAAAACAAAAGGATATAAATAATGATTTGGAAAGCCAAACTAAGTCAATTGAGAATAAACTTATTTATAGAATACAAATTGGAGCTTTTGAAGAAATTCTACCGAAAGAAATTTTTAAAGGTGTAAATGACGTAGTCTTTTTCAAAGGAGATGATAATATTTACAGATATAATTCGGGCGCGTTTAACAACTATCAACAAGCAACATCTTACCTTAAACAAATGAGAGATAGAGGATTTGAAGATGCTTTTATTGCAACATATAAAGACGGTAAAAGAGTTGGTCTCTCAAATGTGCTCTCAGAAAAAAATAAAGCTAAGAAAAAGTCAGTTAAGAAAGAGATCACAAATAAAGAAAGTAAAATATCGACTAACGAAGTAAATATTTTTTACTCAATACAGATTGGTATTTTTTCTGACAATATTAGCGCTGAAAAATTGAAGGTTTTATCACAGCTCAAATCATTAAAAACAACAAAAATCAGTGATAAACTATCAAGTTATTACATAGATAAAATAGCCACTCTTGAGACTGCAAATAGTAAATTAAGCAATATAAAAAGTAAAGGTTTTGAAAAAGCATTCATAATCAAAACGAAAAATGGTAAAAGAGTACCTTTAGCTAATTAAATCTTTCTTTATTTTTTCCTGAAAAAATTTCGTATTTATTAAGTGTACAATCAATACTACCATTTTTTAATTTAATTTTTGTACTGGGTTTTAATCCAATCCTTAGCTTTTTTTCATCATTATTTTGAGAGAAAATCCAAACCTCATTTCCCACAAAATTATGTTTTAAATGATTTCCAATTTTTTCGTAAAATAAATCTTCCTCTATTCTTAGTCTCTCACCATAAGGTGGATTAAATAGAACTAATGATTTTCTTTCTGTTGTTGTTTCAAAAAAATCAACGTTTTTAATTTTAATTGAATTATAATTAAAAATTGAGTTTATGTTTTCTCTACAAATCCTTATATTTTTTTGGTTATTGTCAGAGCCGTATATTTCTACTTTTGTTTCAATGATTTGATTTTTAAGCTTATTTCTAATTTTGAAATGTAATTTAGAATCATAGTTTTTCCATTTTGTAAAACCAAAATATTTTCTATTAATGTTTGGTGGAAAATTTTTAGCAATCATCATTGCTTCAATTAAAAAAGTACCCGACCCACACATTGGGTCAAAAAATGAAGTTTCTTTATTCCATTTTGTAAGTAAAATTATTCCAGCTGCTAGCACTTCGTTTATTGGAGCAATTGATACAGATTTTCTATAACCTCTTTTATATAAGAGATCTCCTGAGCTATCTAAAGAGATTGTGCAAAAATTATTTTCAATGTGAAGGTCAATTTTAATATCTGGAAATTTACTGTCAACATTGGGTCTTCTGCCAGTTTTTTTTCTAAATTGGTCAACAATAGCATCTTTTAGTAGAAGAGATGGGTAATTTGAGTGATTAAAAAGAAATGAATTTACTGTGCTTTTAATTGAAAATGTTTTTTTTACATCAAAGATCTTAGACCAATCAACTTGCATTCCTTTTTTGTAAAGTTCATCAGCATTATTTATTTTAAATTTCTTTATTGGCATAAGTATTTGAGTTGCTGTTCTTAGCATCATATTAGCGGTATATACTAACTCAAGTGAACCTTCAAAACTTATTGCTCTATTTCTTATTTCAATTCTTTTTCCACCAATTTTTTTAATTTCATTAGCAAGAACATTTTCTAGACCATAAAGTGTTTTAGCGACTAACAGCATTATTTTTTTTGTAAAAATAGCTTTAAATAAGCTAAAACATTAGCTTTGTTTGGTAATGTTATGAAAATAAATAATATTGATTGGATGATTATAATATTCATTATGACAATAACTGTCATAGTTGGAATATATTCTTCAAAAAAAGCTTCAAAGGATACAAATCAATTTTTTCTTTCTGGAAAAAAAATGCCATGGTGGTTACTTGGAATTTCCATGGTAGCAACAACATTTTCGACTGATACACCAAACTTGGTAACAGATATTGTCAGAAATAACGGAGTTTCTGGTAATTGGGTTTGGTGGGCCTTCATGATTACAGGCTTTTTGACTGTATTTGTGTATGCAAGACTCTGGAGGAGAACAGGAATAAATAGTGATAATGAATTTTATGATATTAGATACTCAGGCAAAGCTGCAAAATTTTTAAAGAGCTTCAGAGCTGTATACTTAGGTTTGATTTTCAATGTTCTTGCAATGAGTGGTATTTCACTTGCTGCGATAAAAATTGGAGAGATCATTTTTAATTTACAGCCTGTTGAAACAATTTTTTATGCTGGAGTGATAACAGTTTTATTTAGCACTCTTGGAGGATTCAGAGGTGTAGTTTTAACTGACTTTTTTCTTTTCTTCATTGCTATGTCTGGCTCAATTATGGCTTCTGTTTTCATTGTTAACATGCCAGAGATCGGTGGAGTTATTGAGTTATTTAATCACGAGAATGTAAAAGATAAAATTTCTTTTCTACCAGATTTCAATAAAAAGGAAGATTTGATAATTTTATTTATTATTCCGCTTTCTGTACAATGGTGGAGTTCATGGTATCCTGGAGCTGAACCCGGAGGAGGGGGATATATTGCGCAAAGAATGTTAGCTTCTAAGAACGAAAAAGATGCAGTATACGCCACTCTATTTTTTAATGTAATGCATTATGCTATAAGACCTTGGCCATGGATATTAATTGCATTATGTTCACTGATAATCTTTCCAGATTTAAATTCAATTTCTGATAAATTTCCAGCTCTCAGTGAAAATAAGCTAGGTCATGATGTTGCATATTCAGCTATGTTAACATTTCTACCTACAGGGCTAATTGGTTTAGTAGTTGCGTCTTTAATTTCTGCTTATATTTCTACAATATCAACTCATTTAAATTGGGGAGCATTATATTTAGTAAATGACATTCTAAAGCCTATAGTAAGTTCAGAAAAAAAATTAGTTAGATATGCCAGATTTATTACAATTTTTTTATTTGTGATATCTTCATTAATCGCTCTGTCTTTAACAAATGCATTGCAACTATTTAATTTTATATTGATGTTTGGTGCAGGTACAGGTTTGATATTTATTTTGCGGTGGTTTTGGTTCCGAATAAATGCATGGAGTGAAATATCTGCAATGTTTTTCTCAGGCTTTGTTTCAATTATATTAAATATGCAAAGTACTTCAAGCTACTTATTTGGAGATTTTGGTATTTTTCAAGATTACATGAGATATCCTATAGTTGTTTTTACCACAACTATTTTTGGCTCATAATAACATATATTACTGAACCTGAAGATCAAAAAGTAATTAATTCTTTTAAAAAAAGAATTGGTAGTGGAGCTAGAGGATTTAAATTTAAAAAATATTTAATATCTAATATCCCCAGCATATTACTATCCGTTTGTCTTGTTATTTCAATTTTAGTCTGTATTGGTAGTCTTCTAAAAGCTGCTATTTATTTATCAATTTTTAGCTTTATTATCGTT
>CACJWV010000019.1 GCA_902597195.1 uncultured Bacteroidota bacterium
AAAGTTATTGAAACATTAAACAAGAAAGAAGCTAGTTTTTCAAAATTAGATAAGTTACATATGATCATAAAAAAAATCTGGTGGATTAATCCTATCTTATTGTTAGTGATTCTGATTTTAATTACTCTTAAAATTATATATCAATTTTAACATGAAAAGTAAGTTCTCAAACTTCAAAAAGGTAATAGATATAATAACACCGTTTTTGCTTTTTCTTATCCTAATATTATTACTTATTGATACTTACACCAAATCAAAAGAAAATATAACTGTTGACAATATCGTAGTAAAAAAACCAAAAAAAAGTTGTAGATCTCATTTCTCTGGAAAGATTTTATCAGATCATCAAAGTGATGATACTTTTAGTGAAATATTTGTTTTGGATGAGTGTAGTGAATATGTTGGTAAAGGATTGTATCCAAGAGCATCGCTTGCTTTTCCAAAATCTCACAAAACTACCTTTGATGGGATAGCAATTGATGAAAAGACAAGAATAATTATATACAGTGAAGAAAATTTTAAAGGAAATATAATTCTTGATGAAATCGGACCTAAAATAATTACTAATGTTTTGTGGTTAGATTTTAATGACACTAAGGAGCTAGTTGAAGATAATAACTATAAAGACTTCAAAGAACCTCTGAATTCGTTATTTCCCTCTGGATCAAGAATAATGAGTGGTTCGAATATGCATAAATGGTCTAATGGTTCATTAAAAGTTTTATGCAATGATTAAATTTCATAATATATCAACAAAAGATTATACTCCCATTTCTTATCATGGAGAATACTATCATCGAAAATATGAACTTATTAAATCATTTTTATCAGAAACTTTTGATAAAAATTTTAGTAAGATTTTAGCAAAGCCAGTGCTGGATAATGGCATTGTTGATTGGTATACAGACAGTGAGTCGGAGCTAAAAAGAATCACTGATTTTAATGATATTGAAAAGCAAAAAATTCTTAAAATTTATAATTTAAAAATTAAAAGAATTAATGAACTAAGCGCTTCTTTCTTATCTTCTAGATCAATGGATAAGCAAAAATGGGCTGATTTAATTAAAAACGTATTTAACAGTAACAACAACATTGTTTTTTCAGATGGTAAAGATGAAATAGTGATATTATGGGGCTGGCAGTTTAATAGCTTTAAAGAAAATGAAATTAAAATTGAAGAAGAAGAAATTAAAACTACAAATCTTCAAAATGAAATAGATATTGAAAAAATACCAGTCATTGATGAAAAAGAAATTATAAATAAAAATAGTAAAAAGAAAAAGCTTTGGTATCTTTCATTCTTTGATAATCTGGAGAAAGTATTAAAATTTTTAATGTGGATTTTAATAATCTTATTTATCTTTTGGTTAATATCACAGCTAAAACACTGTAATTATGAAAATAAATCAAGACCTCAAGACTCTTCTAATTCAAAAAGTTATGAACCAACATTAGAAAAACAAGATAACAGTAATACGATAATTGAAAATAATTCTGGTTTAGATTTAGTTGAGTTTGAACAAGTTTCAAAAGATAATTTTCAAGAAGATCTTTATGAATATTTGCTAATCGATAGAGATGGGAATCAAAGATTACTTCCTTTGAAGGAAAAAGTACATATACCAATAGTTGAGGATAAAATTATTGTCAATCAAAATAAAGAAACTATTATTTCTGATAGAATAAATATATATTTAAAAAATAAAAACAAAAATCTAGAAAATTTTGCATCAGATTTTAAAAAAGAATTTCCGTCATCAAAATATCAAATAGTATACAGAGATAATAATTTAAGAAGAGTACAGGTCAGAGTACCAGAAAATGAAAGAGAAAACATAAAAAGCCTATTAAAGAGCAGTTTTAGCAACTATGACTTATTAATCTGGGATGAATCTATATTTAGTAGTGGAAATTTTAATGATCCTGCTCTTAATGATAAAAAAACTAATCACTATTTTAAAAGTATAAAAGTTGAAGAAGCATGGAAAAAAACAACTGGAGATAGCAGTATTATAGTGGCTATAATTGATGATGGCTTTGACCTTAATCATATTGAACTAAGAGATAATGTTGTTAAACCTTATAATATTTTAAACCAAAATAATCTTGTTTATGCAGATGAAAATTTATCACATGGAACACATGTAGCTGGTCTGGCTATTGCAAATAAAAATAATAAAATAGGAGCTTGTGGAATTGCACCAGACTGTAGTTTTATGCCCATACAAATTGGAGGTCATAGCTCTGATTTTTTTAGCAACTCTAGCATTATTGATGGCATTCTATATGCAATTAATAACGGAGCTGACATTATTAATTTATCAATTCAATCAATCTATGATCCTATTGCAAAGAATATTACTGAAAATGATTTAAAAAATATCCTTGATTCATACTCTAGAGACGATGAATTATTCTATAAGGAATTGTTTGCAATTGCCAATGATTCTAACGTAACAATAGTTTTTTGCGCTGGAAATTTAGAAGTGCTAGTTGGTCTAGATGCAATGAAAAGGGATAGTAGTATTATAACAGTCTCAGCGGTTAATCAATTTAATGAAAAAGCAACTTTCACAAATTACGGAAAGCAATCAACAGTGAGTGCACCAGGAGTTAATATTTACAGCTGCTTACCAAATAATAATTTCGGCTTTGCTGATGGTACCTCAATGTCATCTCCAATCGTCGCTGGAGTAGTAGCATTGATGAAATCTGTAAATCCAAAGCTTACGAATTATGAAATTAAAAATATCTTAAGAAAAACAGGGAAAAATATAGATGAAACGATAGGGCCTCTTGTTCAAGTTAATGATGCAATACTTTTATCTTATGAAAATTCAAATAATCATATCGATAACTCATCATTTTATAAAGACAGTATTCTAAATGAAATTAAAAGGCACGAAAATAAAATTAAAGAACTAAGAAAAGTTTTAAACAATTATTGACATTAATAAATAATTATTCATTTTTTAGGTCTAGGACCATATTCATTTTCTCCGACATCGCTATTTCCAAAAATCATCCAAAGGCTATAAAAAGGAATAATCTGGTACCAACCACTATTTCCTCTATCATGACATCTTTTTGCACCTTGAGCAAGATAAAACCAAACCATGGGAATAAAAAATATAAAAAGAAAAGGAATCTCTATAACTGCAACTTGCATTATCGAACTTATAATTGTATAAATTATGACTGTTATACCATACTCTGTTCTTCTAATCCTACCTTCAAATGAAAAAGGCTTTTTAAACATTGAATAATCAGTATTGTCTTCTTTAGTTTCTTCTTCAATTTTTTCACTTTCTTCAAAATTTACATCATTATGTTCTTCAACTTTATTGATTTCAAGTTCTTCAATTTCATTTTTGACTTCTTCATTAACTTTTCCACTTTCGGTATTTTTATTTTCCGATAAGTATTTTAAAATTATATCATATGATTTAATAACTTTTTCTCTTTCCATTTTAAAAAACTCTTTCAGATCATCAGTTTGCTTTTCAGGATCAAACTCCTCTAAAAGTAATTTATATCTAGCATTAATTTCAGCTAAACTTGAATCTTCAGTAAGATTCAGTTCTTCATATGATTGAAGTACAGAAATTTTTTTTAAGTTTTTGTTTTCTTTAGATTGTTCCATATTTTAAATTATTTGTTAGCTTTTAATTGGAATTAACATCCAGCATAAAGTATTCATTTCCATCAATTTCATAAGACTTTCTTGCACCAGCATATCTACCTAAAATTTTTCTAATGTTTATATCAACAGTATTATTTACATCAACTGAACCATCAACATAAACAGTATTTTTAACCTCAGTATCAACAGTATTAATAACTCTAACATCTTGTGCATAGTCATCAACTGCAACAAAAAAACCTAAATTCTGCATGAAAAGTCCCCATATACCAACTGCTATAATTGTCAACAATAAATTTGTTGCAAATGAGGGTGTTTTCTTTTTAATTTTATCATTCTCATTCGAAATACGAGTATCTGCAATACTTTCATTTTGTGATTCATCTTCTTCAGTGACTTTCTCATTCGAACTATTTAGTTCTTTATTTTTTTGAATCTCTTCTTCAGTTTCATTTGCTGAAAGCTTACTTGATTCAAAATGTGATTTTAGTTTATCATATGCATCATGAAGTTTATTTTGCTCTGAAATGAAGAAATCTTTGAGTTCATCTGATTGCTTTTTAGGATCAAATTCAGTTAATAGATGCTTATATTTCTTTTGTATTTCTGAAAATGAAGCGTTTTCATCTAAGCCGAAAATTTTATAATATTTTTTCATTTTAATTACATTTTATTATTGGTTGATTATAATTGATATTTTCAATCTTTTTATCTAATTCGTTTATTAAATAATTATAGTGCAAGAAATCTTTTCTTTTATCAATTGTGGCATCATATAAATTATCATTGTATTCATCTATATTAAATCCATTTAAAAAATTAAAATATTTATCTAACTGATATGCAGCATCACAATAGCCATATAACAAATCAATCAAATAATTAATTCTAATTTTGTGCCATTCACTACTGTAATTATTAAAATTCACCAAAATATTAATTTGACTTTCAATTGATTGTCTATTTGGAGGATTATTTAAATATTTTTCAGCACTTTTAATTATTTCATTATTCAAATTTATATTATCTAAACGCCCAACATCTAAACCTAAATTTCTAGCACCATTCATTGTAATTTCAAGAAGATTAGGATCAACAACGCCTTTGTAATTTTCTATGATAGCAATTTGTTTTTTTAAATATTCTTCGAAATTTTGAATATTAGTTTTGTTTGATTCGTTTGCTGATTTTAATGTAGAAACTTTAGATTGCAGTTCTAAGATTTTTCTATTATATGAATTTATTATAATTTCTAAGCTATCGTTTTCTTTCTCAATTCTTTTTACATTTTTTAATCTATTCTCCAATGCTTTGTACTTCTTGTTCAAAATATTATAATCTTTAATATTGTAATTCTTTATTTTATTTTCGATTAAGTCCAGTTTCTTAATTATGTCACTTTGAACATCTTGAGATTTGGCTTGAAAAGTGAATAAAAGCAAAATAATTGATAGCTTAATATTTCTCATTTTACACTTGTTTTTAATTATTTAATTTCTAAGTTTTCTTTTTTCTTTTGTTCATTGATTCTTCTTATTCTTTCTTCCTCTCTTTTCTTTGCTCTCTCTCTTAATCTTAAATCCTCTGCCATAACTTGATCAGAATACCACTTGTATTGTCTAAATGTGTAAATGTCAAGCTCTGAAACTTTTTCTATTTCAAAATCAAATTGTATTTTCATTTTCCATACTTTGAAATTAATATCAATATCTCTAAAATCTATTAACTTACTTAACGACTCTTCAATTATTTTATTAAGATTTTCGCATTTTTCAAATGACTTGAAAACTGATAATTTTTTGAAATTTTCTATTTCTTCAATTAATGATAGCGTATTTTCTTTACTATACTCTAAGGAGGTAAGTTCATTAACTTTTTCACTGATGCTAAAAATTTGATTTCTTTTATTATAAATGAACTGGGCATTTACAATTAGTTGATTAACTCTTTTGTATTTCTTATAAAATTCATAAACATCATTTCTAAGAGTTCTAGATGAGCGAAAACAATTTCTCTTATCGGACTGAGCAGCTTTGTTTAAAGCAAATATATAAGCCATATCCAATTTCTCAAGAGCAATCTTTTCCTCTTTCAAATTTGACTTATTAAATGATGAGAAATAAATCTGAATCTTATCTTTTAGTACTAAATATTTATCTTTATCCCATGATTGCTCTTTTAAATCTTCAATTTCTAGCAGAAGTTTATTTGGAAGAGAAGCAACATATTCACATGTTTTATCATCAATATTAGCATCAGGATTATAATTTATTGCCAAAGGATCTAAACAACCAGCTAAGTCTGATTTTAGTATTCTTTTTAAATCAGATTTAAATACAAAAGCAATTAAAATGAGAGAAATTAAAATTAAAGTTGTTATCTCTTTAGCAGACTTATTTTTTTTATTCATTCTTGTTTATTTTTTCAATATTTCTTTCTTAAGAAAACCGTAAGTAGGTAATTTTTTTATTTCGGGATTATCACACTTTTTAATTACTTCATAGAAATTTTTAAAATCATTTTTAGCTTCTTCTTTTATTTTATCATTATTTGATGCAAGATCTTTACTTAAATTTGTTAAAGCCCTATTAATTGTTCTGTTTCTACTGTATTTGTCTTTTAATTCCTTAATAGCCTTTTTACATTCTCTTTCCAAAACTTTACTTCTATCCTCTTTTTTACCTTCTCTATCTGTTTTCTCTTGAACCTTTATCTGCTCTTTTTTATTTTCTTTCTCAGAACTTAGTTTTTCTTTTTTCTTTGAGCTATTTGAATCTTTAGAAAGATTTTTATTTTTTTTTGTTTTCTTTATTTTCTCTTTATCTTCTATTTCATTTTTTTTAGAATTTTTTGTTTTAGTATTTTTATCACTTACCTTTTCCTTTTTAAGCTTTGGTGCTTCATCAACTCCATTTTCTTTGACGTCTTCAATTTTATTGTTTTTCATATCTCTTATTGAAGAAATAATATCTATTAAAACATTTGACAAGTCATTTTTAAACTTACTTAAATCATAAACTAACGAATCCATCTCTTGAACTGTTAATGAATCATTATCATTTTTTAAAACTATCAAATCGGTTGACTTGATAATATATTTATCACCATTTATAGATATTCCGTTTTTTGACCTACTATTATTAATAATTTCTTCTAGACTATCAGCAATTGTCCCTAAACTATCAAAATTTATTCTTTCATCATTCTTATTGAAAGTCCCACTCATATCAATATAAAATGAGTCTGGTAAGACAATTATTTTTTGTTCAATTAAGTAAGGTTCCGCAATAAATTCTTCTTTACCAAATAAGAAGTTTTTCAAGTCCTCAAAAAAAATAATTGATGAAGACAATATAACAGTCATCAAAAATATTGCAGTGATTAAAACACCAGATTTATTTTTAGGTTTTCTGTGAGATTGTTGAAACTTACTCTTAGTTCTAATAACAGGCTCTATTTTCTCTAATAAAATTTTAGATGTAGAAGGTGTAATGTGTAAAGACTTGATAATTTTATTAGTACGTAAATTTTTAACATCTAATTTATCTCCCTGGAAACACTTTAAGATATTATTTTCGATAGATTTTTGATTACCATTTAAATAAATCTCATAAAAATAAGAGTTGTAATTTTCGATTTTTATGATACTAGGTTTTATACTATCAAGATTTGTTAACTTATAAGAACCCTCTTCTAGAAACTTTAATTTAGTAAAGAAAAATACCTTATTAAAATCATATAACTTAGATCTATGATCAATAAAAATCTCTCTTAACTCTTTTTCAGAACTATATTTTAAATATCCTTTTTTATCATTTCTTTGAATATATGCATGTGTAGAATCATTTACAATTCTTCTATTGTTAAATAATGACTTATCAATAGTTTTAAATGAAGAAATAAGAAAATTAAAATTAAACTCCTTTATTCCTTTATTTTTTTGAGAAACATACTCAGACATAATTTTTGTCAAACAATCAATAGGGTTTAGAAGTTCCTTCTCTTCATTTATAATTAATGTAGCAGCATCATATGAATTTCTTGTTCCTCTGAACCAGTTTGTTCGATAAATTGTATAGAGCACATCATTATCAACTCTTTCGATTGAAAAAAAGTGATTTTGATCAGTGTTCTCATTTGAAAATGCAAAAGAAATTCTGCCATTTTCATCACCAAAGGAGTTGCTTTTTTTAAATTTTGGAGGAACTAAATTATTATCAAATGATGTTGATATTGATTCTTTGTATCCAAACTGGTCACAAATTCCCCAAATTACATAAGAGATTTCTTTCATTTATTCATCATCGTTATCTGAGAATACTTTTCCGATCCAACTTTTTTTTGCTTTTCTTCTTGATTGCTTAGAAATTGAATCAATAAGTTTTTTTGGACATTCACTATTAATTTCTTTTAAAAAAGAATTATTTAAAACAAAATTACCTACTGAAAAATGTAAAGACCTTAGTTGAAACTTATATTTCTCTTGCTTTGACTTTAAATTTACATATACACTTTTAAAATTCTTGATAAAAAAATCTTTTGCAAACTGATCTTTGTCAATAATATCTTTTGGGAACTTATCTGACTTGTTTACTATTATGTATATACAATTTGTGTTTTTTAGAGCTTTTTCATATTGATCAAGTTGAGATAGGATAAGATTAAAGTCTTGAGACTGTGTAGCGTTTAATGTATCTTCACCTTCAGTATACATTTGATAGTCTACAACAAAAAAAAGTAATTTTTTGTTAGAATTACTTAAATATCCATGAGCATCAATAGAATCACTCCATTCATCAGGATTTTCAGCGGCTTTAGAAAAAAACTCACCACTCATCTCGACAAAATTTAGAGGATTAATTTCACCGTCTAAATGTAAATCAGTTGTAATATATGTCACAGCATCCTTAGTAGCTTCAGTCCTATCTGGTAAAATTCCATTTTCAAGTTCTCTCACCAAAACATTAATGTAATTGATTCCTTTGATAGATACCGGATTGTGTATAAAAATTCCATTTTTTTCAGCATAGTTAAATATTGAAGCTAAAACACAAGATTTACCAGATTTTGATTTTCCAAAAAAGAAAATATCAGTACCATCAGCTAATGGAACATCATTATTTTCAGATGGAAAAAACTTTTTTGAATAACCAATTATTTTTTTTAATAATTCTTCATTAATTTCTGTGTTATTTAACAATCCCTCCTCAGTAACTCGCCCATCATTTAAAGCTCTTTGAATCTCTTGTATTATAACTTCATCATTGTTAATCCTATTATAAAACTCTTTATCTTCAGCCATTTTCTTTTGTTCCTCTTGCTCTTGCATTTTCATTGAATCGAGCTCCTTTAATTTTGATGCTTCTAAACCATGTTCAATACACTCTTCTAAAGTAAGTTCATCATTATCAATTTTTTTCTTAATTAAATGAGTTGGGATTTTATTAATTCCTCTAAGTAAAGCTTCTTTTTGAATTGCAGTTAATTTAGACATATAAATTTTTTAAAGTTCGGTAGTTAAATCATCTTCAAACAGCGGTCTTAATCCCTTTTTTGTAGCAAATATAAAAGGTGATAAAATCATTAAGTTTATAATGATATATATTAAAATATGTATGAAAGAACCATGGCTAGTGTTCAATGCTTTAAAACTATTTATTTTAATTTCATTTTCAGGTAAATTAATCTGTTCCAAAGTTGAACTAGAAATATCAAATTCATTGCAAACGATTTCGAATTCTTCTTGTAAGAAATTTTTATAATCCAATATATTTTGATTTAAATCAAAATATAGATTTGATATTTTAAAATATTGAGGATCATTAAAAACATTTTTGTTTTCATTATACACGCTCATAATTTGCTGAGATTTTTCGAATATTCTCTTATTTTTTTCTCTTAATTGATTAATTTCTAACCTATTAATTATGTTAGATTCTATCCAATTTGAAGTGTTCTGATTAATATTCCTACTTTTTAGGTTCAAAAGAGTGGACTCAGGAAATTTAAATGTATCAATAAGTACATTTTTTTTTATTCTTCTTTGCAAAGATTTAGCAGGTGCATTTTTATAGGATTGTAACAAATTAGAAATTTCCATTGACAAATTCTTATCTAAATCATTTACTGAATTAATAAATTCCTTTCTTATCTCAATTATAGTATCAAGTTTTTTATTACCACCAATTTTTATCTCTTCAAAAGCAGATAGTTGAAAAGTTATAAAATGAATTGAAAGAATCCCATAAAAAATTGCATTAGCAACATACAAAAAAGCAAGGATTATTATTTCAGAAATATTTTGATTAGTCTCCTCTCTTTTTTTAGTCAAGTATTTTACTAAATATGATAGTGAAAAAACAAGTATTAATCCACCAACAATAAATAAAAGACTATACTTTTCACCAAGAATTAACAAGCTTCCAATGAGTGAAGAAATGTAAATAAGTAAAAGTCCTAAGTAATGTAGTACGTTCTTAAATTTCATTTTTTTTTTCAAATATATAAACAATAAGTTACCATATAAAATCTATAGATTATTATTCAAAAACTGTTTTGCGAATGAATTACTTTTTTCTTCGAGTTTCTTTAAGCTATTAAAATCTTTAAACTGCTCATATGTAGCAATAAAAATTAATCTATTTTTTACAGCAATCAAATGCATTGATACTGTCATCTTGCTAATAGAGTTATTTTCACTAAAAATTAGTATTGATAAAATTGTTCTTATATTATCTTGCAATTTATAATGATCTAATAATAACGGTCGATGAAATACAATATTAGATTCAGCAAGTACACTATTCATTGAATCAGTAAAAAACTTAGTTGTATCAACTTGTTGCATAATATTTATAGAAGCTTCAAGTACTAAATCTAAATCACTGTCTCTAACATTAAAATTATTACTAGTCTCAGAACTATAGATTTTACAATAAAGATCATTTAAAACTATTTGTTCAGACAAAACATTGGAAAGAAAATTTATTGAGTCGCTCTTTGACATATAAAAGGCTAATATAATTTCATCTTTAGTTCCCCTTAACATATCCGCATAAAGACTAAAAAACTCGTTCGAATAGCATTCTGTGAGTTCATCAAATTTTGGAATGCAAATCGATTTAGAGTTAAGTTCATAGGTTCTCAAGCAAGAGCTTTGAGAAAATGTCAAAATAGAGCTAAGTAGAAATACAGTTAAAATTATCAGTCTATTCATTAACTTGATGCTCATTATTTTCAAATAAGTCTGTGTAATAATTGTAATTAATTATAAAATTATTTGATTTTAAGTATTCAAGAAATATTGCTTGATGAATATTTTCACTGTCAATATTTTTTTTTGTGGCTTGGCCTTTAAGCTCATCTAATAAAATTTCACTTTGTTGAGGTAAAACTTTTGCTTTTAAATTGGTTCTAAATGTGAGGTTTGTTTTTCTTTCTATTATTTCTAATTTGAATATAGTCGAAAAAGGGTTTCTGGTTAAAGAATCAATATTTACAATTAAGTCAGTTTCACTAGTTTCTTGCTCAAATAATAATAAATTAGTAGAACTAATGATTTTGATAATATAGGACGATTTAATTTTTGGATCTATCAAATTAGCGAAAGAAATCTTAACCGGAAATTCTTTGAGGAAATATAAATCATCCAAAATTATAATTTCCTTGCCTTTAATATTTCTTGAAATACCAGTTCTTGGTGATAATAACATTCCATTAATTTTATTTTTCTTGTTATTTGAATATGAAATAAGACTTAAAAACTTGTTTACAGATTTATCTTCTTTAGGTTTCTTCTCATCTTTTAACAAACTGACTAAATCATTGTGAGAATAAACATTTTTATTTTGAGAATACTGAAGAATATAGTTATTATCATTGTTATCTTTTAACCACAATTTAGAACTAGCATTATTCAACTTAATTTTCTCATCTTTTTCAATTGTACTAAAACTAACTAGCTCATGATTTTCTGAGTTCTTAATTAAAGTAACATCACCCCAAACCTGTTTTACTAAAATAAAATCTTTTGAGATTGAAATATTTGGGATAAATAAAGCAAGAAGTATTATTTTTTTTATCATTTTGAGTAGTTTTTATTATACCATTTGTCTATCGATTGAATGATGTTATTAATTGGACCAATAAAATCAACTGCAAAAAAGGATATTAAACCAACAGCAGTCAGATCAATATAAAAATTAGTTTTTGCAATGATGAATATTGATACTAAAACAAAAAATATTGCCAGAACAAATTTTGTCAATATCTCAATGGTTCCAAAAAGATTCTTATAATTTATTTTGAAATGTAATAATAAATAATACACCAAAAAGGATAAGATTAAATTAATTATAAAAGATACACCCTTTTTATATTCAATAAAGCTATTATTTTTAATATTTGAGATAATTGTTGCAAGAACCTCACCGCCATACATATTAGGAAATGATTTGCCTAGATAATATTTATTAGATGATGTATAGTGTAGATCTTCATTGTATAGTGGCTGACCTAATTTGTTTTTAGTAAAAAGACCTAGAATAACTATTTTATCTTTAAGTTGATAATATTTCTCTGTATCAGAAATAGGTATTGAATTATTATACTTGTATCCAAAGTTGATCATTACTTTTTTATTTTTTTTTAAAACTGATGAACTTTTTTCTCCAAATTTATCAGCAGTTACAATTGACAAATGTTTCATTGTATCTTCACCGCTTATTATATATGGTTGAAAAAATCGTAAAACACCAAATGTATCTTTTTCTACAAGGCAATTACTAAAACCCTCCTCAACGATAGAATAGTCAATAGGTATTTCAGATTTATCTTGTAAAAAATCTTTTTCTTCAGAAAATGAATTTGATATTAGATCATAATAAATCACTGTATTATTACTTTCCAGAGCACTAATTAGATTTTGATTAATACTATCTGAAACAAGAGGGTCATGCTTAAAATTTATATCAATCGCGAGTACTTTAGGCCGATGATTTTGATTGACATTATTTATAAAACTTGTTATTTCTTTTCTTGTTTTTAAGTTATCTTTTTTTCCAATATCTACTAAAAAGATATCATTGTCCAATTCTTTTTTTTGAAAATGACCAAAATAGATATCTGTAAATCTGAAATCAGAAAGTTCTTTAACTATTGGGTTTATTTTTTTAAAGTATTTTAATGTGCTAAAAAGAGGAAATCCAACAATTGATATTAACAGAAGGTGCTTTATATAGATCTTAAACATTTCCCCCACTTATTTGCAATTTTTCTTTCAAACATACAATTTTTAATTATTTATAATGTCATTTATCAAATTCAAGACATATCTAGCTTAAATAATACAATAATTGAAAAAAATTAAATTAATTTTAGAAATAGCTTGAATTATAAAATGTTAAAGTTAAATAGTAAATTTTGGAATCAAAGATATCTTGAAAATGATACAGGGTGGGATATTGGCTACATTAGTACTCCGATAAAAGAATACTTTGACCAAATAAATAACAAAAAGTTAAAAATATTAATTCCTGGAGGTGGCAATTCACATGAGGCAGAATATTTATACAAAAAAGGTTTTGTCAATACATATTTACTTGATTATGCGAAAACTCCGTTAATTAATTTTAAAAAAAGAAATCCTAAATTTCCTAAGAAGCAGCTAATCAATTGCAACTTCTTTGACTATGAAGATAATTTTGATATCATCATTGAACAAACTTTTTTCTGTGCAATATATCCCAGACTAAGAAAAAAATATAGTGAAAAGTGCTATCAGCTACTTAA
>CACJWV010000020.1 GCA_902597195.1 uncultured Bacteroidota bacterium
TCAGATATTTCATAGTCTCTTAATTTACCTTTGGATTTATTGTTTTCTTGTCTCCAGATTTTTAAATTTAGTTTCATCTTATTTATATGATCTTGTTTTAAGTTCTACATTTTTAAATGTTAATTCTTCTTTATGTAAAATTGCTTCTGATGGCTCTCCATTGTATTCCCAAGCTGAAACAAAGTTGTATTTTTCGTCATTTCTCAAAGCCTCACCTTCTTTTGTTTGGTGCTCTTCTCTAAAATGACCACCGCATGACTCCTCTCGCTCAAGAGCATCTTTTGCAAACAATTCTCCCAGTTCCAAAAAGTCTGCAACTCTTAAAGCTTTTGAGAGTGTTTCATTAAATCCTTTATTTTTTCCTGTAACATTTACACTTTTATAAAACTCTTTTCTCAACTCTTTAACTTCTTGAATGGCTTCATTTAACCCTTTTTTGTTTCTAGCCATACCACATTTATTCCATATTATCTTTCCTAACTTTTTATGAAAATAATCCACCGTTTTACTTCCTTTAGTGGATAATAATTTTTCTATTTTTTCTTCAACAGATTTTTGAGCCTCCTCAAATTCCTTAGTATCAGTGGAAATTGGACCAGTTCTAATGTCAGCAGACAAGTAGTCACCTATAGTGTAAGGAAGCACAAAATAACCGTCAGCTAAACCTTGCATAAGTGCTGATGCTCCGAGTCTATTTGCTCCATGATCAGAAAAATTTGCTTCACCAATTGCGAAGCATCCAGGAATAGTTGTCATCAAATTATAATCAACCCAAACCCCTCCCATTGTATAATGTACAGCTGGGTATATCATCATTGGTGTCTCATATGGATTTTGATCTACAATTTTTTCATACATCTGAAATAGATTTCCATATTTTGATTTAACAATTTCTTTTCCAAGCTTTTCAATAAGATCTTTATCCTCAGTATCTAAATTTTTTATTTGAGCTTGCTCTTTTCCATATCTTATTATAGCATCATAAAAGTCTAGATAAACCGCCTCACCTGTTTTATTTACTCCATATCCAGCATCGCACCTTTCTTTTGCTGCTCTTGAGGCAACATCTCTTGGGACAAGATTACCAAATGCAGGATATCTTCTTTCCAAATAATAATCTCTGTCTTCTTCTTTTAGATCAGTGGGTTTTAGGCTTCCTTCTCTAATTTTCTTGGCATCCTCTTTTGATTTTGGTACCCATATTCTTCCGTCATTTCTCAAAGACTCTGACATTAAAGTAAGCTTTGATTGATAATCTCCTGAAACTGGAATGCATGTTGGGTGAATTTGAGTGAAACATGGATTAGCAAAAAAAGCTCCTTTTTTATGTATCTTCCATGAGGCTGTTACATTACTTCCCATAGCATTAGTTGATAGGTAAAAAAGATTTCCATATCCTCCGGAAGCTATTACAACAGCATGAGCTGAATGTCTTTCTATTTCTCCAGTAACTAAGTTTCTAGTAATAATTCCTCTTGCCTTTCCGTCAACAATTACAAGCTCTAACATCTCATGTCTGCTATACATTTTTATCTTTCCTCTAGAAATTTGTCTGTTCATCGCTGAATATGCACCAAGTAGTAATTGCTGGCCTGTTTGGCCTTTTGCATAAAATGTTCTAGAAACAAGAACCCCACCAAATGATCTATTATCTAATAGCCCTCCATAATCTCGAGCAAATGGTACTCCTTGAGCGACACATTGATCGATGATATTAGCAGATACTTCAGCAAGTCTATACACATTTGATTCTCTGGATCTGTAATCTCCTCCTTTAATTGTATCGTAGAACAACCGGTATGTAGAGTCTCCATCTCCTTGGTAGTTCTTTGCTGCATTTATACCTCCTTGAGCTGCTATAGAGTGTGCTCTTCTAGGTGAGTCTTGAAAACAAAATGATTTCACATTATATCCAAGCTCAGCTAGAGTTGCAGATGCTGAACCTCCAGCTAGTCCAGTGCCAACAACAATAACATCGATTAGCCTTTTGTTTGCAGGACTGACCAGATTAATTTCATTTTTGTGTCTTTCCCATTTTCCTGATAAATCTCCAGAGGGTTCTTTTGAATGTAAAAACTTTGTGTCTGCCATTTTTTTAATGCATTAAATGATGATATATAGCAATAAATGCAAAGCCGAACGGAACTACTATTGCAAATATTTTTCCAAGTATATTTATTTGATTTGCATATTTTCTGTCAGTTCCAACACTTTGAAAAGAAGAGCCAAAGCCATGAAGCAGATGTAGTGACAAGAAAATAAAAGATATAACGTAAAGACCTACACGAACTGGATTATGAAACTTATGTACCAATTCTTCATAATATCTATTAGGGTCTTCGGGCAAGAAATTTATGTATTTATATTGCATTTCTGGCACCCAAAAATCATAAAAGTGTAAAAACAAAAAAGAAAGGACTACTAAGCCTGAAATAATCATATTTCTAGAAACCCATGATGAGTTTTCTGAGCCCTTGAAGTACTGGTATCTACTTTTTCTTGACGATCTGTTCTGTATCTCTAACACAAACCCCATCACAAAGTGAAAAACTACACCAAAAATTAAAATTGGTTGTAATATAAACTGCACCAGAAAATTTGTTCCCATAAAATGTGAGAAAGTATTAAAGATATTTTCACTAAAAACAGAAGTTATATTAATTGTAAAATGTTGAAGTAAAAAAATCATTAAGAACATGCCAGAAACTGCCATGAGAATTTTTTTTATGATCGAAGAGTTGGTATTTACCATTATGCAAATTTAAACCACAGAACTTAAATTAGCAACAATAATTATATGAATTCAGCAAATAGAGAAAAAAAAATTAAGTAAACTATATTTGTAACAAATTAAATGTCATGAGATATCAAAAAATTAACAGAGAATTATTCATCAATAACAGATTTAAATTTAATCAAAAAACTTCTGATAACAGTTTAACTGTCTTTAATTCGAATGATCAGATGCCAACTAACGCTGATGGAACGATGCCCTTCAAACAAAATAGCGATCTATTTTGGATGACAGGAATTAATCAAGAAGATACTACTCTGATAATTGCAAAAATTAATGGTGAAATTTTCGAAAAGCTTTATATCAAAGAGACGAATGAACATATTTCGATTTGGGAAGGTGAAAAGTTAACAAAACAATGTGCGAAACAAATTTCAGGCATTGACTCAGTTCATTGGAATGAATGTTTTTTAAAAGATTTTAAAAATTTATGCAATCAGATCAATTCAATATATCTGAACAAAAACATACATACAAGATCAAAAAATAACGTTGAAACTCGCGATGATAGATTTAGAAAGAAAATAAAATCAGACTTCTCAAATAAAGAAATTTTAGAAGCCGCCCCAATAGTTAATGATTTAAGAAGAATCAAATCAAATGAAGAAATTAAATTATTGAAAAGAGCTTGCAAAATTACCGAAGAAGCTTTTAGAAGAGTTTTAAAATTTGTAAAACCGGGCGTAATGGAATATGAGATTGAAGCTGAAATAGCTCATACATTTATTTCTAATTGTTCAAAGGGCTTCGCATATGAGCCAATAATTGGTTCTGGTTTTAGCTCTTGTATTTTACACTATATAGAAAATAATAAGATTTGTAATGATGGTGATATCTTACTAATGGATTTTGGAGCTGAGTATGCGAACTACTGTGCTGATCTTAGCCGTACTATTCCAGTAAATGGAAAATACACAAAAAGACAAAAAGATGTATATAATTCTGTTTTACATGTGTTCAATTGCGCAAAAAGCATGCTTGTTCCAGGCACATTGATTGAAGACTATCACAAAGAGGTTGGGAAAATCATGCAAAATGAATTGATAAAGCTTAAACTCATTGACAGTCATGACGTGAAAAAGCAAGATGCAAAAAATCCAATTTATAAAAAGTATTTTATGCATGGAACATCTCATTTTCTTGGTCTTGATGTACACGATGTTGGTAATGTAAAACTTCCAATTGAAAATGGAATGGTTTTTACATGTGAACCAGGAATTTATATTCGCGAGGAAAGCTTAGGGGTAAGAATTGAGAATGATATTCTCGTTTCTGACAGTGAACCTATTGACCTGATGGAGGGCATACCTGTAGAGGCTAATCATATTGAAGAAATTATGAACTCTTAAGAGAATCCCAACCTTGAGCGGTTAGCTCATGGGCTTGGTTATCGTTGGATATGAAAAAGTTGCCCTCAGATTTATCTGTAACATGACCTATTATAGTAAAATCAGGGTCTTTCTCTAACTTTGAATATTCTTTTTGATCAATTGTAAATAACAGTTCATAATCTTCACCTCCGTTTAGAGCGCAAAAAATTGGATTTAAGTTTAATTCTGCTGCCTTATTCATTACAGTGTAATCAATTGGAATTTTATCTTCATAAATTTTGACAGAAACTTTTGAGGATTTTGAAATATGTAAAAGCTCTGAGGAAAGGCCATCAGAAATATCAATCATTGAGGTTGGTATAATTCCTATTTCATTTAATATTTCAAAATACTTTTTTGGGGCTTCTGGTTTCAATTGTCTTTGTAAAATATAATCATAACCCTCGAGCTTGGGTTGAACTGCTGGATTTTCCAGAAAAATTTCTTTTTCTCTTCTCAAGATTTGTAAGCCAAGGTAAGCTGCTCCTAAATCTCCGGTAACAACAATTAAATCATTTTTTTTTGCACCACTTCTTTTGACTACTTTTTCTTTTTTTACTTGTCCCAAAGCCGTGATTGAAATAGTCAAGCCAGATTGTGAAGTTGTGGTATCTCCACCAACTAAGTCTATCTTATATTTTTCACAAGCTAGTTTTATGCCTTTGTATAATTCTTGAATAGCATCGACTTTAAATCTATTTGAAATTGCTATTCCTATAACTATTTGCTTTGGCATACCATTCATAGCATAGATATCCGACAAATTTACAATTACGCTTTTGTATCCAAGATGCATTAGAGGTGTGTAAGAGAGATCAAAATGAATTCCCTCTACTAATAAATCTTTAGTTACGAGTGTGTCTAGTTTAGAACTTTCTATAATAGCCGAGTCATCACCTATTCCCAATAAACTTTCAGAATTTTTTATTTCAAAATTCTCAGTAATTTTTTCAATGAATGAAAACTCACCTATTTCAGAATTGTTTTTTGTCATTTATTTAGCAAAGATAAATATTATGTGTTTTCTGATTTGAAATTTTGTAATTTTGTAAAATGATATTAGTTAGCGATAATGCAAGAGACAAGTTAAATCAATTGCTGATTGAAGACAATAGCGGAAAAGAATACGTAAGAGTTGGCGTTGAAAGCGGTGGTTGCTCTGGTCTTGTTTATAAACTTGATTTTGATGATAGTATGAACAATGAAGATGAATTAGTTGAGCATAACGACATCAAGCTCGTTATTAACAAAAAAAGTATTTTATTTCTAGCAGGCACAACGTTAGAGTACTCATCTGGACTAAATGGTAAAGGATTTGTATTTAATAATCCTAATGCAAACAGGACTTGTGGCTGTGGAGAAAGTTTTTCATTATAAATAGAGGCATGAAAATTGAACCAAAAATATCCGAAGATATTTTACTGGACGAAGTAACCAGTAAAGAATATGAATATGGTTTTACAACAAACATTGAATCTGAGAAAATTGAAAAGGGTTTAAATGAAGATGTAATCAAATTCATTTCTAAGAAAAAAAATGAACCTGATTGGATGCTTGATTTTAGGCTTGAAGCCTTTAAAGTTTGGAAAGAAATGGAGGAACCTGATTGGGCCAATATAAATTATCCAAAGCCAGATTATCAGGACATAGTTTACTACTGCGCACCAAAACAAAAGAAAAAATTAAATAGTCTTGACGATTTGGATCCGGAGATGAAAAGAACATTTGATAGACTTGGAATTTCTATTGACGAACAAAAAAGACTAGCTAATGTAGCTGTGGATATCGTTATGGATTCTGTTTCAGTTGCAACATCATTCAAAGAAAAATTAGCTGAACTCGGAATTATATTTTGCCCCATTTCAGAAGCTATTCAAAAACACCCTGAGCTTGTCAAAAAATATATTGGTACGGTTATTCCTGTAAGAGATAATTTTTTCTCCGCATTAAATTCTGCAGTTTTTTCAGATGGATCTTTTTGTTACATTCCCAAGGGAACAGAGTGCCCTATGGAATTATCTACTTACTTCAGAATAAACGAAGCAGGTACTGGGCAGTTTGAGAGAACGTTAGTTATTGCCGAAGAAGGTAGTTATGTTAGTTATCTTGAAGGTTGTACTGCTCCAATGCGAGATGAAAACCAGTTGCACGCTGCTGTTGTTGAGTTAGTTGCACTGGATAGTGCTGAGATTAAATATTCTACGGTTCAAAATTGGTACCCTGGTGATAAAAATGGTAAGGGTGGCGTATTTAATTTTGTAACTAAAAGAGGGATTTGTCATGACAATGCTAAAATTTCTTGGACACAAGTTGAAACAGGTTCAGCAGTCACATGGAAGTACCCCTCTTGTGTATTAAAAGGAAAAAATTCCATTGGTGAATTTTTCTCTGTCGCTGTTACAAACAACTTTCAACAAGCCGATACAGGAACTAAAATGATTCATTTGGGTGAGAATTCAAAAAGTACAATTATCGCTAAAGGAATATGCGCAGGTAAAAGTAACGGAAGCTATCGAGGTCTTGTAAAAATTGCAAAAGGCGCTAAAAATTCAAGAAATTTTTCACAGTGCGACTCATTGTTGATGGGAGACAAATGTGGTTCTCACACATTCCCCTACATCGAAGTTGATAATAAATCTTCGCAAGTAGAACATGAGGCAACAACATCTAAAATTGGAGAGGATCAAATATTTTATTGTAATCAAAGAGGTATAGGAACTGAGGAGGCTGTTGCGCTTATTGTTAATGGATATTGTAAAGAAGTTTTAAACAAATTACCAATGGAGTTTGCCGTTGAGGCGAAGAAATTATTAGAAATTAGTCTAGAAGGCTCTGTTGGATAAAAAAGATAAATATGTTAGAGATTAAAAATTTAAAAGCACAGATTGAGGACAAGACAATTCTCAATGGAGTAAATTTAAAAGTAAATAAAGGCGAGGTTCATGCCATCATGGGACCAAATGGCTCTGGTAAAAGCACATTATCCTCAGTTATCGCGGGTAATGAAGATTATGAGGTGAGTTCAGGAAGTATTACATATGAAGGTGATGACTTATTGGAAATGGCTCCAGAAGAAAGATCACACAGAGGATTATTTCTGTCATTTCAATACCCAGTTGAGATTCCTGGCTTAAGCGTTTCAAATTTCATAAAAACTGCTATTAATGAAAAAAGAAAAGCCTTCGGACAAGAAAATATTAACGCTAAGGAACTATTACAATTGTTCAAAGAAAAATGTGAGTTGTTAAACATTGACAAGGAGTATTTGTCCAGGTCTCTCAATGAAGGTTTTTCTGGCGGGGAAAAGAAGAGAAATGAAATTTTTCAAATGGCAATGATGGAGCCAAAGCTGTCTATTTTAGATGAAACTGATTCGGGTTTGGATATAGACGCTCTTAAAATAGTCGCAAATGGTGTTAATTCATTAAAATCAAGCTCCAACTCTATAATTTTAATTACTCATTATCAAAGACTTCTTAATTACATTGTACCAGACTTCGTACACATACTCAAAGATGGTAAAATTGTAATGTCTGGTGATAAATCGTTAGCTCAGAAATTAGAAAAGGAAGGGTATAGTTTTTTAAATTAATTAATAATGTTGATTGAAGAAATAAAAAAGCATGTTGTTGATGCTGACTTGACCAGTACACAAAAAAAGAGCCTTGATTACTTCCTTGAAAATGGATTTCCAACAACAAAAGACGAGGATTGGAAGTATACATCTCTAAAAAAAGTTTTAAAGAGAAAATATTGCCTAAAATCCTTTGATTTTGAACTAAATGATGAGATAATTCAACAATATTCTCTAGGATTTAAGGACAAAATAATATTTAAAAACGGTAAGATTTATTCAGAGCCGAAAATCTTAGGTGTAAGTATTAAAAAAACGAGAGACCTAATAATGCCAAAAAATAGTGCTTTGTGCTATTTGAACGAAGCAATCTGTGAAAATAGTTATGAAATTGTATTTGACAAAAATTTAAATCTAGATAATCCTATCGAAATTTTACATTTTATCAATAATGATAATGATTACTTTTTGCAGCTTAGAACAAAGATTACTTGTGGTTCTGGTTCAAATGTAAAATTAGTTGAGAGATTTTGCAACATAGGAAACAACACATTAATTAACAGTTGTATGCACGCAGATGTTAAAAGAAATGGCTTTTTTGAAATTAGCAAATTACAAAGTTATAATGACAACACGCATACCATTGACAACACTTTAGTTGACCAAGACAGAGACTCAACTGCCAATGTTCATACATTTAGTTTTGATGGATCTTTTATTAGAAATAATCTAAACTTTTACCAAAACAATGAAAATTGTACAAGTAATATGAATGGAATAACTATCATTAACAAATCTAATTTTGTTGATCACCACACATTCGTTGATCACAAATTTCAAAACTGCTTGAGTAATGAGTCATATAAAGGTGTGTATTTTGACAATACAAAAGGAGTTTTTAACGGCAAGATCATGGTAAGACCAGATGCTCAAAAAATCAATGCTTTCCAGTCAAACAACAATTTATTATTTAGTGACAGCGCCAGTATTAAAACAAAACCGCAGCTGGAAATATATGCTGATGATGTGAAATGTAGTCATGGCTGTACAATTGGACAAATTGATAAAAAGTCACTTTTTTACATGAGGTCACGTGGTTTCTCAGAAAAAACTGCAAAGGGACTTTTAACTTTCGCATTTTTAATTGAGGTTATTGAAAAGCTTAATACCAGAGAAATTGTTGATTACGCAAAAACTGAAATAGCAAAAAAACTTTCAATTGAAAAGGGTTTATTGTGATTGATTTTGAAAAAATTAGAAGTAGTTTTCCAATACTTGATGTAAAAGTTAACGATAATAAACTTGTGTATTTTGACAATGCTGCCACCACACAAACACCTACTCAAGTTACAAACAGTATAAGAAATTATTTTAATAAACAGAACTCAAATATACACAGAGGAGTACATCATCTCAGTAATATATCAACAGAAGATTTTGAACAAAGCAGAAAAAAAGTAAAAGAGTTTATTGGGGCTGAGAAAGAGGAAGAAATTGTATTTACTAGAGGAACAACTGATTCAATTAACTTAGTAGCCACATCTTACCAAAAATTTCTTAAAAATGGGGATGAAATTTTAATCTCAGAAATGGAACATCATTCTAATATTGTTCCTTGGCAACTATGCGCTGAAAAAACTGGTGCAAAACTTAAGGTTGTGTCAGTCACTAAAGAGGGAGAAATAGATATGGACCATTTAGAAAAACTTTTAAATGAAAAAACAAAAATTTTATCAATCACTCACATATCTAATACCTTAGGAACTATAAACCCAATTAGTGAAATAACTAAATTAGCTCGCAAATATGATACTAAAGTGTTCATTGATGGAGCGCAAGCAATTGCTCATCAAAAAGTAAATGTGACAGAGTTAGATGTAGACTTTTACTGCTTCTCAGCTCATAAATTATATGGGCCGACAGGAGTAGGTGTTTTATACGGTAAAGAAGAAATTTTAGAAAAGTTGCCTCCATATCAAGGAGGGGGTGAAATGATTGAATTGGTAACTTTTGAAAAAACAACATATGCAAAGTTGCCATCCAAGTTTGAGGCAGGAACCCCTAATATTTCAGGAGTGATTGCTTTGGGTAAGGCTATTGAATTTATCGAAGAGATTAATTTAGATTTAATATTTGAATATGAGGATATGTTGTTAAATCATTATAACGAAAAATCAAATAAAATTGAGTATTATGAGCCTTTTGGAACAAGTTTAAATAAATCGGCAATCGCTTCATTCAATTTAAAAAAAGTACATCACTATGACATTGGTGTGCTTTTAGACAATATGGGTATTGCGGTCAGAACCGGTCATCACTGTACTCAACCTTTACACAAAAAATTTAATTTAGCCGGAACCATTAGAGCATCTTTTGGAATTTATAATACCAAAAGTGAAATCGATTATTTCTTCGATTGCCTGAGCAAGGCTTATAAAATGTTGTATTGATGACAAGCGTTGAAAAAATACAAAATGAAATTGTTGAGGAATTAAGTTTGTTCACCGACTGGATTGAAAAGTATGAATATTTAATAGGGCTTGGAAAAGATGAAATTGATTTTGATAAAAAGTTCATGAAAGATGAATTTCTAATAAATGGTTGTCAGAGTAAAGTATGGCTATATGCGAAACAAAACAATAGTAAAGTTACTTTTCATGCATATAGTGACGCTATAATGACAAAGGGTATAATTGCTCTTCTAATTAAAGTTTTTTCAAATCAATCACCAGATGACATCATTAACTCAAAGCTTGATTTTATAGATAAAATTGGTTTAAAAAGCCACTTATCAGCAACAAGAGCAAATGGATTAATGTCCATGATAAAGCAAATAAAAATTTACGCGATCGGATTTAAAGAAAAAAATGGATAAAGACAAAATTTCAATACTTGGAGACATAATTATAAAAAATTTATGTGAAATTTTTGATCCTGAAATACCAGTAAATATTTATGACCTTGGATTAATATATGATGTGAGAGTTAATGAGGAGCATGATGTCGAAATTGATATGACATTAACATCTCCAAACTGCCCAGTTGCAGAATCACTTCCTTTAGACATTGAAAAAAAAATTAAGAGCATAGATGAAATAAAGTCTTGTAAAGTTAATGTGGTATTTGAGCCAGCTTGGAATAAGGATATGATGAGTGATGAGGCTAAATTAGAACTTGGAATGCTTTGAAATGTCTAAAGAAATAATAAATCGTGTTGAAAAAAGTGGTCTAATTAACATTGACTTATCAAACTTTATCACAAAAGAAGTTGTTGAGCTTGATATATGTTGTTTTTTAACAGAAAACAATATTGTTATCGAAAAAGAATTTAGAAAGAGTTTATCAAATTATGATTGGAAAAAATTATCTAACAAAAATGTAGCTGTTTTTTGCTCTGCTGATACTATTTTACCAAAATGGGCTTATATGCTCATTGTTTCATATTTAAATGAGGTAGATGCTAACGCTTATTTTGGTGAAAAAAAAATCGTTACAAATCAACTAGCCCTAGATAAAATAAAGACTCTAGACATAAAAAAATATAATCAAAAAATTGTTTTAGTTAAAGGTTGTAGTGATGTAGATATAAGTTCAGATTTATATGTTGAAATAACTAAATTATTATTACCAGTTGTTAAAAAATTAATGTTTGGTGAAGCCTGCTCTTCGGTTCCAATTTATATGAAAAAAAAATAGCGCATATTAAAAACATGACGTAATTTTGTAAAAAAAAAAATGAATCCGAAAATCTCAGAATTAAACGAAAAACTACAACCTTACAGAAACGAAATAGTAAAACACAAGCTGTATTCTAAGCTAAAAACTAAGTCCGATATCAAAAAACTTATGGAGTCACACGTGTTTGCAGTTTGGGACTTCATGTCTCTTCTGAAAGCTTTGCAAATAAACCTAACGTGTTTTGAAATTCCTTGGAGACCAATTGGTGATCCAAAAATTAGAAGGCTAGTAAACTCGATTGTTTTAGAAGAGGAAAGCGATGTTGACTCTGAAGGAAATCCTGCATCTCATTTTGAACTGTATCTTGAAGCTATGAAAGAATGTGAAGCTGAAACAAGTACAATTGAAACATTTATGAAAAATTTAAACAAAAACTCAAGACCTAAAATCAATGAAGATATTGATAGCTTTTTGAATACTACATTTTCTATAATCGAAGGTGGAAAATCTCATGAAATTGCATCAGCATTTACATTTGGAAGAGAAGATTTAATCCCTGATATGTTTTTAGCTATAGTTAACGACATGAACAAAGAGAAGTCTTTTGATAAATTTGTTTACTATTTAGAGAGGCACATTGAATTAGATGGAGGCGATCATGGTCCTTTAGCGCTTGAACTTATTTGTAATCTTTGTGGAGACGATGAAAAAAAGTGGGATGAAGTTCAAGAGGTTGCTATTAAATGTCTTAAAGCCAGAAAGTTACTTTGGGATAAAATTAATAATGATATTAATTAAATAGATTATGTTTTTTTATAAAATGAGAAGTCTTTTTTTAATTTTTATTTTTTCTGTATCAGTCTCATCTCGTGCTGATGAGGGAATGTGGTTGCCTAATTTGATTAGCACTATGAATATTGATGACATGCAATCTAAAGGATTATCTTTGAGCGCAGAAGATATATATAACGTAAACAAATCATCACTAAAAGATGCAGTTGTTGCCCTTTCTTGGGGAAGTTGCACCGGAGAGATTATTTCTAAAGAAGGTTTACTACTAACAAATCATCACTGCGCAGATGATTTAATTCAATTTCATAGTACTACTGAAAAAGATTACTTAAAAAATGGGTTCTGGGCAATGAACAAATCTGAAGAACTTACTAATGAAAATTTAACCGCATCGATTTTAGTTAGAATTGAAAATGTTACTGAAAGAGTCTTTTCAAAAATTAACGGTTCAGGTACTGAGGACGATAGAAGAAAAAAAATACGAGCTGTTGCTAATGAAATTTCAAATGAAATTTCAGACACATCCCACTATACTTCAAGGTTAAGATCATTTTATGGAGGAAATGAATTTTATCTTTTTATCTACGAAACATTTTTAGATGTCAGATTAGTTGGAGCACCCCCATCTTCGATTGGTAAATTTGGTGGAGATACTGACAATTGGATGTGGCCAAGGCACACTGGAGATTTTACTCTACTTAGAATTTATGCTGACACAAATAACAAACCTGCTAAATACTCTAAAGACAATGTTCCATATAAGCCTAAATACCATTTTAAAATTCAACTTGATGGAGTAGAGAATAATGATTTCACCATGGTATACGGCTTTCCGGGATC
>CACJWV010000021.1 GCA_902597195.1 uncultured Bacteroidota bacterium
ACGTAATGTTAAAATACCCTTAAAAGATGATTTTTTCTTAAACTGAGACGCCATTAAAAATTTTTAATTCTATTAGAATTTAATTCAATTTTTAGTAGTTCGCGAATTTAGTTATTATTTTTGTTATTCAAAAATTACATTGAAAGCACTCAAATACCTAAACAAATTTTTTTTTAAATACAGGTTTTTATTAATTACTGGATTAATATTTGTTACCATGTCAAATTTTTTTGCTCTTTATCCAGCTGAATTTGTCAAGGTAGCTCTTGATAAAGTTCTTGCATCTTTAAAACAAACAAACAACTTTAATGATATAAAATCTGATATAATAAAATACAGTATGCTAATTCTTTTATTTTCATTGGGTAAAGGAGTTTTCATGTTTTTAATGAGACAAACTATAATTGTAATGTCTAGGAAAATTGAATTTGATCTGAAAAACGAGATTTATCGCAAATATCAAAGCTTAAGTATGAGTTTTTACAGTAAAAATAACACTGGTGACCTAATGAACAGAATTTCAGAGGATGTTAGTAGAGTTAGAATGTATCTTGGACCTGCAATTATGTACTTTATTAATATTTCAGTCTTATTTTCATTAGTTATTTTTAAAATGTTTTCTATTAGTAAAGTTTTATCACTGTATGTTCTTGCGCCCTTACCTATACTAGCTATATCTGTTTTTTTTGTAAGTTCTAAAATCAACTTTAAGAGTGACAAAGTACAAAAACAGTTATCCAGTATTACTAGCATTGCTCAAGAAAATTACTCTGGGATTTATATATTAAAATCTTTTGCATACGAAAAATTAAGTTTAAAAAAATTTAGAAATAATTGTAACAAATACATCAAAAAACAGCTTGATTTAATTAAAATTGAAGCACTTTTTTATCCTCTCATTGTAACCTTGATTGGAACAAGCACTTTACTGACTATCTATATTGGAGGAATTGAAGCTTCAAAAGGAAATATTACAACTGGTACAATTGCTGAATTCATAATTTATGTTAATATGCTTTCATGGCCCGTTGCATCAGTCGGTTGGCTAACTTCATTAATTCAAAGAGCAGAAGCTTCACAAAAAAGAATCAATGAATTTTTAAGTGATGATTCAACAATAAAAAATTTTGGCAAACAAAAAATAGTTTCGATAGATGAAATTGAATTTAAAAATGTTTTCTTTAAGTATGAAAAATCTAAGAACTATGCTCTTAAAGAAATTTCATTTAAGATTAAAAAAGGTGAAACTCTTGGGATTTTTGGCAAAACTGGTTCAGGCAAATCAACAATTCTAGCTCTTATTACAAGAAATTATGATTTATCAAAAGGAGACATATTATTTAATAAAAAACCCATTTATGAATACGATCTAGAAAGTCTAAGAGGAAAATTTGGATATGTACCTCAAGATGGATACTTATTTTCTGGCACAATTGAAGAAAATATTTCTTATAGTTCAAGTAAAATTGATAGAAAAAATTTAAATCTTGCTTCAATAAATGCAGCAATTGATGGGGAAATAAAAAAATTTCCTAAAAAATACAAGACTAAAATTGGAGAGAGAGGTGTTCAACTTTCAGGTGGTCAAAAACAAAGGATTTCAATTGCTAGAGCATTTTACACAAAACCTGAGATCTATATACTAGATGATTGTCTTTCTGCTGTGGATTCAATTACTGAAAGAAAAATTGTTAAAAACTTAAACAAACTTAGTTCAAAAATAACGTCCATAGTTGTTAGTCACAGAATAATGAGCTTAGTAAAATGTGATAATATTATAGTTTTAGATGAGGGTAAAATTATTGAATCAGGAACGCATACTGATTTAATTAAAAAGAATGGATTCTACTTTAGAATGTTCACAAATCAAGTGCAAAACAAGACAAATATCCTATAATTTGTTATATTTGTTAAAAACACAACTCAAATGTCTGAAAAAAGAGAAATTGAAGAAATATTTTCTAAATCACTAAGAGCAGGAAGAAGAACTTATTTTTTTGATGTTAGATCTACAAGAGCTGGTGATTACTACATGACCATAACTGAGAGTAAGAGGGATTTCAATGAAGATGGAACTCCCTATTACAAAAAACATAAAATTTATCTTTATAAAGAAGATTTTATAAATTTTAAAGACAATCTTGAAGAGGTCACTAATTATATTTTTGAGCAAAAGGGAGAAGATATAATTACTAGCGAAGAAAAAAAATCTGAAAAAAACTCTGAAGAATCAAGCTCTAGTGATTTTACTGAAGTAAATCTTGACGAAATAGACAGCGCTAAGGACAGCTAATATTTTCAAGTTGTTAATAATTTATTTGATTTAGCTATTAAATATTTGCCTTTAAGACATTATATTTATTTTCATATAAGATGGCTAAAATTATTTCAATTTCAAATCAAAAAGGAGGTGTTGGCAAGACAACAACTGCAATAAATCTAGCAGCCAGCTTAGGTGTATTAGAAAAAAAAATCCTACTCATTGATGCTGATCCTCAGGCCAATTCAACTTCAGGCTTGGGACTTGACCCTAATTTAAAAGCGCCTAATATTTACACCTGCTTATCTAACTTAGATATTAAGAAATCTGACATAATTAAAACTAATAGTCCTAATTTATATATTATTCCTTCTTGCATTGATTTAGTAGGTGCTGAAATAGAAATGATAAATCTTAAAGACAGAGAAAATACACTAAAGGTTTGTTTGGAAAAATTAGAAATAGATTATGATTACATAATTATTGATTGTGCACCATCATTAGGTATTTTGACAGTTAATGCGCTAACAGCATCTGACTCTGTGATAATTCCAATTCAGTGTGAATACTTTGCTTTAGAGGGCCTTGGTAAACTTTTGAACACTATTAAAATAGTTCAGCAAAGGCTTAATAAAAATTTATCTATTGAGGGCTTACTGTTGACAATGTATGACACAAGACTCAGACTTTCTAATCAGGTAGTTGATGATGTGAAAAAGCATTTTCAAGAACTTGTTTTTGATACAATTATTCACAGAAATGTAAAACTAAGTGAATCTCCTTCTCATGGAAAAACCATAATAATGCATGATGCAAGCAGTAAAGGTGCGATAAATTATCTAAACTTAGCAAATGAAATTTTGAATAAGAATAATTAAATATTTATGAAAAAAAACTCAAATGTACTAGGTAGAGGTCTTTCTGCAATATTGGGAAATTCAAAAAAAATTGATAAAGATTTCATTAGAACTGGCATGGTAAAACAAATTCTTATTTCTGAAATAGAAAAAAATCCATTTCAACCAAGAGAGGAATTTAGTTCAGAAAAAATTGGTGAGCTAGCTATTTCGATTAAAGACATGGGAATTATTCAACCAATAACAGTAAGACAAGTTAATTCAAATAAATTTCAATTAATTTCAGGTGAAAGAAGACTTGAGGCATGTAAATCATTAAACTTTAAAGAAATTCCTGCATACGTAAGAATCGCTGATGATGAAAATATGCTTAAAATGGCGCTAGTCGAAAATATTCAAAGGCAAAACCTTAATCCAATAGAAATTGCCCTCTCATTAGAAAGACTAATAAAAGAGTGTAAAATTACTCAAGAGGAATGTAGTTTAAGAGTAGGAAAAAAAAGATCAACAATAGCAAATTATTTAAGATTACTTAAACTTCCTATAAAAATACAGTCAGCTTTAAAGAAAAGGACAGTCTCGATAGGACATGTCAGGCCACTAATTAATATCTCTAATAGTGAAAAACAAATAAATATTTATAACGACATCGTTAATAAAAAGCTTTCTGTTCGTGAAGTTGAGGAAATAGTCAAAGTTTTTGCAAAATCAAATTATCGCAGTAAAAATTTTTCAAAAGCTGAAAATAATGAACTAGAATTCTCATTCACCACTCAAAAAAACCTATTTGAATTTGAAAAAAAAATTAATTCAAACTTTTTGATAAAAAAATTAAAAAATGGTACTGGTGAAATTAAAATAAAATTCAAGAATGAAATTGATTTAAATAGGATACTAAAATTGATGAATGAATAAGTTCATATTTTTATTTTTTTGTTTTTTTACGTTTAACATTTCATTTTCTCAATCAAATGAAATTACGCCAAAAGAAGTTGCAATATACTCTTCCATTTTACCAGGCTCAGGACAATTTATAAACAAAAAATTCTGGAAAATCCCAATTATATACACATGCCTGGGAACCTGCATATACTTTGCTTCAGACAATAATAAAAAATATAACACATATAAAGATGAATTTTTAAATAGACAAAACAACAGTGATTTAAATCCTGAACTTGAAAATACCAGCAGTCAAGATTTAATTGTTTTAAAAGACTACTATAGAAGAAACAGAGATGTTTCTTATTTATTACTTGCTTTATCCTATTTTATAAATGTTATTGATGCATCTGTAGATAGACATCTTATGACTTTTGATGTGAATGAAGATTTATCAATGTCGATAAACAATAGTCATAATAGTTTTTTCTTTGAGCTTAACTTTGCAATAAATTGAAAATAATCATAATCGGATATGGAAAAATGGGTAAGGCAATTGAAAAGATTGCCCTTACTAAAGAGTACAAAATACACTCTATTGTAAATTGTCAAAGTGATTTAAAAAAAATTGACTTATCAACTGCAGATATAGGAATTGAATTTACAAACCCCAAATCAGCATTTGAAAATATATCATTTTGTTTAAAAAGTAATCTACCTATTGTATCAGGATCAACAGGCTGGCTTGCTGAACTTAAAACAATTGAAAAAATTTGTGAAAAGTATAACGGATCTTTTCTTCACTCATCAAATTTTTCACTTTCAATGAATAAGTTTTTGAATGTAAGCAAAAGATTAGCTAGAGATTTAAAAAATTATGATATTTCAATTTTAGAAAAACACCACATTCAAAAATTAGATAAACCAAGTGGTACAGCACTACTTTTAAAAAATGAAATCCAAAAATATTACAATAAAGACATTAAGGTTATTTCTAAGCGAGAAAAAGATATTAAGGGGATTCATACAGTTTTTTATAAAAGTGCATATGACGAAATTGAAATAACTCATTCTGCAAAAAACAGAGACACCTTTGCTAGAGGAGCAATAATGTCTGCCGAATGGCTAGTCGGTAAGAAAGGTTTTTATACTTTTAATGATTGTTTTAAAAATGAAAAATAAGTCTTTTCAAAAAAAATTATTATTCTTCACGATTTTTACTCTAGTTTATGTAATTGTAATTAGATCATTAGGCGGTGAGTGGTTACTATTTTTACCCCTATTTGTAGCTGACATAATGTTCTGGAATACTATAAATTGGATATTTTGGAAAAAGAGAAAGAAGAAAAAAAGTAACAAAAGTGAGCTTAGAAACTGGGTCGAAGCGATTTTCTTTGCTGTAATTGCAGCGTCACTATTAAGAACATTTTTAATTGAAGCATATACTATACCAACATCCTCAATGGAAAAATCACTTCTTGTTGGAGATTTTCTTTTTGTCAGTAAGCTAGCATATGGCCCTAGAGTTCCAATGACTCCAGTTGCTGTACCTTTAGTTCACCACACAGTGCCTGGAACAAAAAAGAAATCATACAGTGAAATAATTCAACTTCCTTATCACAGAATGAAAGGAATTGGAAAAGTTAAAAGAAATGACTGTGTTGTTTTTAACTGGCCTTCTGAAAAACTTGGAAGACCTGTTGATAAGAAGGAAAACTATATAAAAAGGTGTGTTGGGATTTCAGGAGATATTATTGAAATAGTAGATGGTCAATTGTTTGTTAATCAAAAAAAACACAATGAACCTGCAGAAATGAAAAAACAATTTTTTTATCAAATAAAAACCAAAGGCTCAGGTTTAAATTTAAAAACATTATACAAAAAATATGATGTAACTGAAGGTAGTTATTATGGTAGAAACAAAAATGAATACGTTTTAACTCTTACTGACACCACTAGATTTATTCTCTCGAAATATAAAAATGTAGTTGACATAAAAAGAAAAATTGATAAGGCAGAAAAATATGAATATATTTTTGGTAATTCAAAAGAAAGGCCATGGAGTTCAGATAACTATGGTCCCATTTCAGTTCCACAAAAAGGTGATAAAATAAGTTTAACTCCTGAAAATATTAAACTTTATGAAGATATAATTTCTAATTATGAAAACAATTTACTGGAAATTCGAAATGATATAATTTACATAAATAACAAAGAAGTAACCGAATATGAGTTCAAACAAAATTATTATTGGATGATGGGTGATAACAGACACAATTCAGCAGATTCTAGATTTTGGGGGTTTGTTCCAGAGGATCACATAGTTGGCAAAGCTCTGTTTATTTGGATGAGCTGGGACAAAAATGCAAAAGGTATAAAAAAAGTACGCTGGAAAAGACTTTTTAAAAGTGTTAAGTAAAGATTTTATTGTTTTACCATCAGCGTATTTAGCTCCAATCTCATACTATTACTTTTTAAGCAAGAATAGAGCAGCAATTATTGATGTTCATGAAAATTTCGTAAAAAGAAGTATTAGAAATAGAGCATATTTATTGGGACCAAACGGGCATGTTTTATTAACTGTTCCCAAAAAAAAAACAATGCTCAGAAGCATGAACAAAATAGAGATTTTCACAATTAGTAAATGGGCTAGCAAGCATTGGAAAGCGATAATAAGTTGTTATAATTCTTCACCATATTTTAAATATTATAAAGATGATTTTGAAAATATTTACTCATGTAAACACAATTATCTTTTTGAACTAAATAGGAAATTGAATGATTTAATTTTAGATATTTTAAAAATTAAATGTAATTGCATTTACTCTACTAATTATGTTATTACTCAGAATAAAGAAATGGATTATAGGGATCAAAAATATTTACAACAATATAATTACTCTAAAGTTTTTAAAGAACATGATAATAAAATTGAACTTTCTATTATTGACTTAATTTTTAATTTGGGGCCTGATTCCAAAAAATATTTAAAAAGTATTTATATTTAAATAAAAATTGTGGATTTAAAATTCAACATTAATGAAGACTACTCGAAACTTCTTGTTTCGGACATGAAAAAAAAGCTTGACAAGATATATGTTGGTGGTGGAAAAGAAAAAATTGATAAGGTTCATAAAAAGAATAAGCTAACTGCGAGAGAGAGAATTGAATACCTTGTAGATAATGATTCTTTTTTTGAAATCGCGGAGTTTGCCGGTTACGGAAAGTATGAGGAGTTTGGTGGATGTCCGTGCGGTGGCGTCGTGGCTGGTATTGCAAGAATTAATAAGAAATTATGCTTGATTATTGCAAATGACTCAACTGTCAAGTCAGGTGCATGGTTTCCAACGACTGCGAAAAAAAATCTTAGAGTTCAAGAGATAGCAATTGAAAATCATGTTCCAATAGTTTATCTTGTTGATAGTGCGGGAGTATTTTTACAACTGCAAGATCAAATTTTTCCTGACAAAGAGAATTTTGGTAGAGTCTTTAGAAATAATGCAATACTAAGCTCAAAAGGAATTTTTCAAGTTTCAGCTATAATGGGACCATGCGTTGCAGGTGGGGCTTATCTACCGATTATGAGTGACGAGTCAATTATAGTAGAAAAAACGGGAAGTATTTTTCTTGCAGGTAGTCATCTTGTTAAAGCAGCTATAGGAGAGATTATTGAAAATGAGGAACTTGGTGGAGCGAAAACACATTGTGAAATTTCAGGAATTACAGATTATAAAGCTATGGATGATAAAGATGCTCTAGATAAAATCAAATCAATTTTTGAAAAAATCAATTTAAAAGAAAATAAAAGCTTTGACAGAATTAAATCTGAAATGCCCTTACATGAAAGTTCAAAAATATATGGAATTATTCCAAAAGAAATCAAAGATAATTATGATGTTGTTGAGATAATTAAATGTATTGTTGACAAATCAGAATTTCTTGAATACAAAAAAGATTATGGAAAGACCATTGTTTGCGGCTATACCAGAGTCGACGGATGGTCAGTTGGTATTGTAGCAAATCAAAGAAAAATTATAAAATCAAGCACAGGGGAAATGCAATTTGGCGGTGTAATTTATTCTGATTCAGCTAATAAAGCTGCTCGTTTTGTATCAATATGTAATCAAAAAAAGATTCCAATTATTTTTTTACAAGATGTGACAGGGTTCATGGTAGGATCTAAATCTGAAAAGGGAGGAATAATAAAAAATGGAGCTAAGCTAGTTAATGCTGTAAGTAATAGTATTGTACCTAAAATTACAATTATCATAGGTAACTCATATGGTGCAGGAAATTATGCAATGTGTGGTAAAGCATATGATCCTCGATTTATTTTCGCCTGGCCAAATTCTAAAATTGCTGTAATGGGAGGTGAGCAAGCAGCTAAAGTTATCATGCAACTTAATAAAAAAGCATATAAAAAAGATGATCCTGAATATAGAGAGATAATAGAAAATTATAACAATAGTGCAAGTGCATATAATGCAGCCTCGAATTTATGGATTGATAAAATAATCGATCCAGCAAAAACAAGAGAAGCTATTTCCAAATCTTTGGAAGTTTCATGTATGAAAGAAATAAATGAATCTTACTCTAACGGTGTTATGCAAACATAGCTCATTTGAGTTTGTTATATTTGTAAGCAATTTTTTTTATGATTAGTATTACGTTTCCAGATGGCAAAAGTGAAAGCTTTAAAAGTGGAGTCACTTCATATGAAGTTGCTTTAAGTATTTCTGAGGGTCTTGCAAGAAATATATTAGTTTCCAAAGTTAACGGTAGACTTGTTGATATAAATGCCAAGATTAACAATGATGCCTCTGTAGAATTTTACACATTTAAAGACAAAGAAGGTAAAGAAGTTTTTTGGCACTCCTCGGCTCATTTATTAGCTGAAGCTGTTCAAGTATTATATCCAAAAGCTAAGTTTGGCATTGGCCCTGCAGTTGATAATGGATTTTATTATGATATTGATTTTGGAGATAACAAGATATCATCTGAAGACTTTTTATCAATTGAAACAAAAATGACTGAACTTTCAAGACAAAAAAATATTTTTCATAGACAAGAAATATCAAAAAAAGACGCCGTAGGATATTTTACTAAAAGAAATGATGTCTATAAAGTAGAACTATTGCAAGATTTGAAAGATGGAGATATAACTTTTTACAAACAAGGTAATTTTACAGATCTTTGTAGAGGTCCACATATTCCTGATACTGGAAAAATCAAGTCAATAAAGCTTTTAAATGTTGCGGGTGCATACTGGAAAGGTGATGAGACTAATAATCAACTAACTAGAATTTATGGCATCTCCTTTCCTAAGAGAAAAGAATTGCAGGAGTATCTAGAAATGCTGGAGGAGGCAAAGAAAAGAGATCATAGAAAGCTAGGTAAAGAAATGGAGCTATTCACTTTCTCAAATAAAGTTGGACAAGGTCTACCACTGTGGTTACCCAAAGGAACTAAACTCAAAGAAAAGCTAGAAAATTTTCTTAGAAAAGCTCAAGAAAAAGCTGGTTATTTGTCCATATCAACTCCTCACATTGGAAATAAAGATTTGTATGTATTATCAGGCCACTATGAAAAATATGGGGAGGATTCATTTCAACCAATAAAGACACCTAGTGAAAATGAAGAGTTTATTCTCAAACCTATGAACTGTCCTCATCATTGTGAAATTTACAAAGCAAAAAAATATTCTTATCGTGATTTGCCCGTTCGTTTTGCTGAGTTTGGAACTGTCTACAGATATGAGCAATCTGGTGAACTACATGGGCTAACTAGAGTTAGGGGGTTCACGCAAGATGATGCTCATATTTTTGCAAGACCAGACCAGCTCAAGGAAGAATTTATAAACGTCATTGATTTGGTACTATATATATTTAACTCTCTAGGGTTCAAAGATTTTAAAACACAAATATCATTAAGAGATGTAACCAAAAAAGAAAAGTACATTGGCTCAGATGAAAATTGGCAAAAATCGGAAAACGCAATTATTGAAGCAACCAAAGAAAAAGGCCTTGATTGTGTAATTGAATATGGAGAGGCTGCATTTTATGGACCGAAACTAGATTTCATGGTTAAAGATGCCATAGGAAGAGAATGGCAACTAGGTACAATTCAAGTTGATTATAATTTACCAGAAAGATTTGAACTTGAATATACTGGTTCTGATAATAAAAAGTATCGTCCAGTTATGATTCACAGAGCACCATTTGGATCATTAGAAAGATTTATATCTGTACTAATTGAACATTGTGAGGGGAACTTCCCTCTATGGTTGACCCCTGAACAATATATAATCTTACCAATCAGTGATAAATACAATGATTATGCTAAGAAAATCATGGATTTATTAAAAAATTACGATATTTGCGGCCTGATTGATGAAAGGTCTGAAAGAACTGGAAGAAAAATTAGAGATGCTGAACTTTCAAAGGTACCTTTTATCATAGTAATTGGTGAGAAAGAAGTAAAGGAAAACCTGATTAGTGTAAGAAGGCATGGTGGAGAAGATTTAGGACAATTAAGTTTAGAAGATTTTACTTTGATGATAAAAGAAGAGATAGACAAAAGTTTGGTTTAAAACAAATAGTAAGGTTATAAAAAAAGGTTTTAAAAAAAAGGAGAGCAACAGATTAAAAATCAATAAGCAGATTATGGCTCCTTTCATCAGAATTGTTGGAGATAATATCGAATCGAAAATAATCACGCTAAACAAGGCTCTGATGATTGCCCAAAGTAAGGGATTAGATCTAGTTGAAATTTCTCCAAATGCTGACCCTCCTGTTTGTAAAGTAATAGACTATAAAAAGTTTGTCTATGACCAAAAAAAGAAGCAAAAAGCTATAAAGCAAAAAGCTCAAAAAATTATTATCAAAGAAATAAGATTCGGACCTAATACTGGAGAGCATGACTTTGATTTTAAGCTAAAACATGCTCAAAAGTTTTTACACGAGGGAGCAAAAGTCAAAGCTTTTGTTTTTTTTAGAGGAAGAACAATTATTTTTAAAGAGCAAGGAGAAATTTTATTATTAAAATTAGCCCAAGCCTTAGAAGAAATTGGTGTTGTTGAAGTAATGCCTAAGCTCGAAGGAAAAAAAATGACAATGGTAATAGCGCCAATAAAGAAAAAATAAGATTATGCCAAAAATGAAAACAAAATCCGGAGCTAAGAAGAGATTTAAACTAACAGGCTCTGGTAAAATAAAAAGAAAACATGCTTTTAAGTCTCATATTTTAACAAAAAAAGAGACTAAACAAAAGAGAAATTTAACCAAAACAACATTAGTGCACAAATCTGATGAGAAAAATATAAAAGCACAACTTTGTTTATAAAAAATTAAAATTATGCCAAGATCAGTAAATACAGTAGCATCCAAAAAAAGAAGAGATAAGATTATTAAAGCAGCCAAAGGTTACTTTGGTAGAAGAAAAAATGTCTATACAGTCGCAAAAAATGCTGTTGAAAAAGCACTTTCTTACGCATACAGAGATAGAAAAAATAAGAAAAGAGAGTTTAGAGCGTTGTGGATACAAAGAATTAATGCAGGAGCAAGATTAAATGGAATGTCTTATTCAAAGATGATGAACCTTTTGAATAAATCCAATGTTGAAATAAACAGAAAAGTGTTGGCTGACTTGGCTATGAACCATCCTGAAACCTTCAGTGACATTGTTTCTGAAATAGGAAAAAATAGTTAATCTTATTCAGATAATTTCCTCTTCAAAATCTTAGATATTATCTTACCATCTGCTTTTCCAGATAACTCTTTCATCAGCAAGCCCATTAACCTACCCATATCTTTTAATGAAAAATTATCAATTTCATTAAGTTTTATGCTTATATATTCCTCTATTTCATCCTCACTGAGTTGTTTAGGTAAGTAAACCTCTAGATATTTAATTTGTGATAATTCCTCTTTTTCGAGATCCAACCTGTTTTTACTTTTAAAAATTGAGGCCGATTCTTTTCTTTGTTTGACTAATTTTGAAATAATTTGAATAGCTATTTCATCACTCATATTTGTTTTTCCATCTTTAGTAAGTTCCAACAAAATTGCAGATTTTACTGATCTAAGAGCTGAAAGCTTGTCTACATTCTTCTCCTTCATCGAAAGCTTTATTTCATCATTTATTTTTTCCTGAATACTCATAATTTAATTTATTATTTTTAGTTAATAGTTGATCATATGCTTCCTTTGCATATGTATAGTCCGGTTTGATTTCTAGTGCTCTTTTGTAATCAACCTCAGCTTGAGCTATATTTCCTAAGTTCTCAAAACAAATACCTCTGGAATAATATGCCTCGTGAAAATTGCTGTATGAGTATATTGCATCTGAAAAATTATTTGCAGCAACATCATAAACTTCAAGCTCCATATGGATAAAACCTAAATTATAATGTCCATTCATGTTAAAGGGATCATGTTTAAATAATTGGTTATATCCTTCAATGGCTTTATTATATTCCTTAATATGCTGATAAAATAAAGCTTTGTTGTATAATGTATTAATATTTTTTGAATCTAATCTTAATGCAGAATTATAATACTTAATA
>CACJWV010000022.1 GCA_902597195.1 uncultured Bacteroidota bacterium
GGTAACATCGTCAAAACAATATATGTTGTTGTCATAGCTAATAAATTCCAAGTTATTGCTTTAAATAAATGTTTTCTTTTTGTACTCATATTTTTTTTCATACTTATTTATTATAATTTAGATTGAGAATATAAATAAACTAAATTTGTTTATATGTTAAATATTAGAAATTTTTGCATAATTGCGCACATAGATCACGGAAAAAGTACTTTAGCTGATAGACTATTACAGGCTACAAATTCTATATCAGAAAGAGAGTTTAAAAATCAAATGCTAGATGATATGGATCTTGAGAAAGAAAGAGGAATTACAATTAAAAGCAAAGCAATTCAAATGAAGTTCCTCAGAAATAATATTGAATATACTTTAAATCTTATAGATACCCCAGGACATGTTGATTTTTCATACGAGGTTTCTAGATCAATTGCTGCATGCGAAGGTGCTCTATTAATTGTAGACGCAGCTCAGGGTATTCAGGCGCAAACAATAAGTAATTTATATTTAGCACTTGACAATGATTTAGAGATTTTACCAATAATTAATAAGATTGATTTACCAAGTGCTGAACCGGAAGTTGTGAAAGATCAAATTGTTGATTTAATTGGATGTAGTAAGGATGAAATTTTAGAAGTAAGTGCAAAAACAGGACAAGGAATTGATAAAATTTTAGATTCTGTCATAGATCGCATTCCACATCCTAAAGGAGATTCTGAATCGCAGTTACAGGCTATGATTTTTGATTCAGTTTACAATCCATTTAGAGGAATTGAAGCTTATTTCAAAATATTTAACGGTAAAATTCAAAAAGGTGATAAAGTAAAGTTTATTGCTACTGGAAAAGAATATTCTGCTGAAGAAATTGGAGTATTAAAAATAAATCAAGAACCAAAAAAAACATTATCAACTGGCGAGGTTGGATATATTATTTCAGGAATTAAGAATGCCAATGAAGTAAAAGTTGGTGATACGATTACATCAACAAATAATCCTTCAAAAGATGCAGTTTTAGGATTTGAAGATGTTAAGCCTATGGTCTTCGCAGGCATATACCCCGTTGATACTGATGATTATGAGGAACTCAGAGTTTCCATGGAAAAATTACAACTTAATGATGCTTCACTAACATTTTCACCTGAATCATCTGTTGCTCTTGGTTTTGGTTTTAGGTGTGGGTTTCTGGGTATGTTACATATGGAAATTATTCAAGAAAGATTAGAAAGAGAATTTGAGATGAATGTAATCACTACAGTGCCAAATGTGTCATATTTTGCTCATAACAAAAAAGGAGATAAAGTCATAATTAACAACCCCTCTGATTACCCTGACCCCAGCACTTTGGATTATGTTGAAGAACCCTACATCAATGCACAAATAATTACCAAAGCTGATTTTGTTGGACCTGTTATGAATCTTTGCATTGAAAAACGAGGTGTTTTAAAAAATCAAGTGTATTTGACAACAGATCGTGTAGAGCTAACCTTTGACATACCTCTTTCCGAAATTGTATTTGACTTCTATGACAAGCTAAAAAGTATTTCTAAAGGTTACGCATCTTTTGACTATCATCCAATTGACTATAGAATATCAAATTTATCTAAACTTGACATTCTACTTAACGGGGATCATGTAGATGCCTTGTCAGCCTTAGTACATAAGGATAATTCATTTACATTAGGCAAAAAGCTTTGCCAGAAACTTAAGTCACTAATTCCAAGGCAGCAATTTGATATCGCTATTCAATCAGCTATTGGTTCCAAAATAATTTCAAGAGAAACAGTAAAAGCTGTGAGAAAAGATGTAACAGCCAAATGTTATGGAGGAGACATAACAAGAAAAAGGAAGCTTTTGGAAAAACAAAAAAAGGGGAAAAAGAGAATGAAGCAAGTTGGAAATGTGGAAATTCCTCAAAATGCATTTTTATCAGTTCTGAAGTTAAATGATTAATAAATAGAAATGGCGGGGCATAGTAAATGGGCAAATATTAAACATCGTAAAGGAGCACAAGACGCAAAAAGGTCTAAAATATTTACAAAACTTATAAAGGAATTGACGATTGCTGCAAAAGTTGGTGGAGATGATAAAGATTCTAATCCAAGATTAAGAACTGCTATTCAAAATGCCAAAGGAGCTAATATGCCTAAGGACACGATTAATAGAGCAATTAAAAAAGGCCTGAGCAATGTGTCAGAAAATTATACTGAAGTTAGTTTTGAAGGGTATGGCCCAAGCGGCATTGCCTTTTTTATAGATTGCTCAACAGATAACAATAATAGAACCGTATCAAACGTGAGAGCTATATTTAATAAATTTGGCGGGGAACTAGGAACAAAAGGTTCACTAGAATTTATTTTTAATAGAAAGGGTCTTTTTATTATTGAAAAAAATAAAATAAAATGTAACTCAGATGAGTTTCAAATGAATTTGATTGATTGGGGACTTGAAGACTTTATTATTGACGAAGACTTATGTTTTTTATATGTTGAGATGAAGGACTTCAATAAAATGCAAAAAAAACTAGAGGAAGATAATGTTTTTGTAAAATCATCTGAGCTTATAAGGGTGCCAAGCACAACTAAGAGTTTGGAGTTTGAAAAAGCTCAATCAATAATAAAAATGATTGAGAAATTTGAAGAGGATGATGATGTTCAAAATGTTTTTCATAACTTAGAAATAACAGAAGAAATAATTAGAAAAATATAATTTTATGAACGTACTAATCATTGGAAGTGGGGGAAGAGAACACGCAATTGCATGGAAAATTTCCAAAAGCAGTATGATTAAAAAACTGATTGTTTGCCCTGGTAATGCTGGCACTGAATTAGTTGCCCAAAATATTGAACTAGATATTAATGATTTCAATAAAATTAAATTACTGTGCATAGAAGAAGAGATTGATATTGTAATTGTTGGCCCAGAAGATCCGTTAGTAAACGGTATTTCTGACTATTTTGAGATTCAAAAAGAATTAAATGGTGTAACTCTAATTGGCCCGTGCAAAAAAGCCGCAAAGTTGGAGGGCAGTAAAGACTTTGCAAAAGAGTTCATGAAAAAGTATGATATACCAACTGCTAAACATAAAACTTTTGATATTAACTCAATAGAAAGCGGATATAAATTTTTAGAAAACTTATCCCCCCCATATGTTTTGAAAGCTGATGGGCTTGCTGCAGGTAAAGGGGTCTTAATATTGGATAAGCTTACTGAAGCAAAAAAATGCTTGAAAGAAATGATTTTGGAAAATAAATTTGGTAATGCCTCAGAAAAAGTTGTGATTGAAGAATTTTTGGAAGGTACGGAGCTATCAGTTTTTGTGTTGACTGATGGATCAACTTATAAAGTTCTTCCAACAGCAAAAGACTATAAAAGAATTGGTGAGAAAGATACAGGGCTTAATACCGGAGGAATGGGGGCTGTATCGCCTGCAACATTCATAGATCGTTTTTACCTTGAAAAAATAGAGATGGAGATAGTTAAACCAACAATAGAAGGGTTGAAAAAAGAAAATATTAATTATTTAGGATTTATTTTTTTTGGTTTAATTGATGTAGCGGGAGAGCCTAAAGTTATAGAATACAATGTTAGAATGGGTGATCCTGAGTCAGAAGTAGTTTTTCCTAGAATTAAGTCTGACTTGCTAAATTTATTAGTTGGAATTAAAAATGGAACATTCAGTGAAAAAGATTTGCATATTGATAAAAGAGTTGCTGTTACTGTTATGCTAGCGTCTCATGGCTACCCCGAGAAATATGAAAAAAATAAATTAATTGATTTACCCGAAGACTTTAATGAAAGTTTAATTTTTCACTCTGGGACAAAGTCAAGAAGTAGCAACTTGTATACTAATGGAGGCAGGGTGATGTGTGTAACATCTTTATCGGAAAGTTTAAAACAAGCTTTAGAAAAATCGTTAAAAGTGTGCTCAAAAATTAATTTTGATGGAAAATACTACAGAAAAGATATTGGACGTGATTTAATTAACTATTAGATTTCTTTTCTTTTTCATGCTTAAACATTTGCACTGTCCAAAGAACTAAAAAAGCAAAAATTATTAGCATATATAAATAATTAAATTTATTACCTATTATGGGCAAAATTTCAAAGGATTTTGTGAAGAAATCACCAAGAAAATACCAAAAATCTTTAAACATTTTTTTTTGTAAAATTACATTTTTAAATGATAATTGAAAAGTTAATTAATAGTAAAACTCAAACAGTAATATTTTTTTTTATTGTTTCAATAATTTATTTACTACTTCCATTATTAAAGTTGTTCGAGCTTAATTCTGAGACAATTAAAATTTTTAATTTGATTTTCTCCTCAGCAACACTTTTTTTTTCCTCTTTGTATTTAACAAATATAATTTTTGAAAAAAGTATCATAAAAAAAAATAATATTGTAGTACCAATAGTTTTTCTAGCATTATGTATGCCTTTAGTTAATTTTAACTTTTTAATGATTGGTAATTTAATATTGTTAATCAGTCTTAATGAGGTATTTAACCTATACCAAAAAACTAATCCTTTCACTAATTTGTTTAATTGCAGTTTTGCTATAAGTGCCTCTATGTTAATTTTTAATTACTATTTTGGTTTATTTTATATTCTAGTTCCATTTTCACTTTATATTTTTGGAAATAACTCTTGGAGATCTTACTTTGTTTCAATAATTGGCCTATTGTGCCCGATAATACTTTTCTATTTTTTGGAGTTTAACGGGATTTATTTAAACTATGAAAAGCAGCATGAGGTTAGCTTCTTAAACATGCATGAATTGAAATATTGGATAATACTTTTTTTTATATTATGTTTTTTTTCAACTGTAGAATTGATTGTTTGGATTAACAAAAAAAGCAGTAAGTCTAGAAGATGTTTTTATGTAATATTTTTATATCTTGTTATATCAATTTCCATTTTTTTATTTTCAAGAGATAGTGATTTTTTACTTTTTTCAATTGCACCTATTTCCATTATTATATCTAACTTTTTTATTTACTCTAGATTTCGATTCATTTCTAATTTATTATTAATAACATTCATATTAAATTCTCTGTACAATAGATTCTTAATAATTTAATATTTATACATTTGAGTAATGAAATTTGGTATTGTAACATTTCCAGGATCAAATTGTGACCAAGACATGCATCATGTGTTAAGAAATGTTCTTAATCAAGATACTGTTGGCTTATGGCACAAGGACGTTGACTTACAAAACTGTGATGTTATTGTCTTGCCTGGTGGATTTTCCTATGGTGACTACTTAAGATCTGGAGCTATTGCTAAATTTTCCAGAATAATGAATTCTATAATCAACTTTGCAAATAGGGGGGGCTTTGTAATTGGTATATGCAACGGGTTTCAAATATTATGTGAATCAAAACTATTGCCCGGAGCTTTGTTACACAATAATAGTCATAAGTTTATTTGTAAAAACACTTATCTCAGTGTTACTTCTAATTCATCACGCTTTACATCAAAATATTCTTTAAACCAAGTAATAAAAATTCCTGTTGCGCACGGAGAGGGAAGATATCATGCTAATGAAAATACTCTAAACTCTTTGAAAGAAAATGATCAGATTATTTTTCAATACTGCAATAGTAATGGGAAAATTGATATTGGCAGCAATATTAATGGCTCAGCTCTTAATATAGCTGGCATTTGTAATATAAATAGAAATGTTTTTGGGATGATGCCTCATCCCGAGAGAGCATCTGATTCAGAGCTTAGTAACACTGACGGTATAAATTTCTTTTTAAGTGCTATAGAATCAAGTACTTAATGATATTGTCAAAAAATTTGTTTTGAAAATTCCAATCTCTCACGCAGAAGGAAGGTTCTATAATGATGAAGAAATAATTAATAATTTAATTAAAATTGACCAAATTATTTTAAATACTTAGTTAAGGGTGGAACTGTGAATAAATAGTTTAATCTGAATGGAACTCTACTTAACATGGCCTGGCATTTGTAATATAAACAGAAATATTTTTGGGATGATACCGCACCAAGAAAGAGCAGCTAACACTAATTTATCTAGTAAAGACAGAAAGTTTTTATTTGTTAGTCTTTTAAAAAACTTAAAACTAACTAAACACACTTGTTTTCTATTTTTTAGATTAGAGATATATCAATAATATGTGTTATAAAAAGTGTACTGATACATATTTTTTTAATAACTCTGTGAAATCCATTTTGTTTTTTTTTTAACAATTTAAGTTGATAAATATTTTTGTTTTTTTCGTACACAAAATTGGACTTTTAAATTTTAAATTAAATATTTGCGGTATTGTTTATCAATATTCCATCTTGCTAAATACATCTCTGAAACTGAGTTAAATTAATTTAGCGATTTGGGCACCAATTTTTATAAAACGTACTTGATTATTAGCATTAAGGTGTTAATAAAGAAAAAAAACGTGTTGTTTATAAATCTTGTTAAGTTGTAATTTTAATTTTTAAAATTTATTTAAGTAATATTATGCAAGTCAAAGAAATTATGCAAATCAAAGAAATTTTTAAGCGCAATCACACCAAAATGCCTTTTCAAATTGAAAAGATTACAGAAGCTGTACTAAAAGCAATGCTATCTGTGAAAAATGGATCTCCTAAAGACGCGGAAGAAATTGCAAACAAAGTTTGCTTCATTTTAAATGAAAGAAGAGCTAGTATACCCAACTACGTTCCAAATGTTGAAGAGATTCAAGACCTAGTTGAACAAACTTTAATGAAAAGTGAGTTTTTAGATGTCGCAAAAGCGTATATATTATATAGAAATATTCAGGCGAAAAAAAGACAAAGAAATATTTTTGAAAGAAGGATTACTCTTAAACCTTTTGAGTATCCAGAACTCTACGAATATGTACCTGCTATTAGACATTCATATTGGATTCATACAGAATTTAATTTCACAAGCGATATTCAAGATTTTAAAACACATTTAACTGAGATTGAAAGAAATGCAATTAAAAATGCCATGCTAGCAATTTCTCAAATTGAAGTTGCTGTAAAAAGTTTTTGGGGAGATATTTATCACAAAATCCCTAAGCCAGAAGTTGGTGCTGTTGGTTCTACTTTTGCTGAAAGCGAAGTGAGACATACAGATGCTTATTCACACTTGCTTGAAATATTGGGCCTAAATACAGAGTTTAAAAATTTGAAAAAGAACCCTGTGATAATGAAAAGGGTTCGCTATTTGGATGCAGCACTTGTTAGTTCAAAAAGCGAAAACGATAAAGAATACACAGAAGCAATATTATTGTTCTCACTATTTATTGAACATGTATCTTTATTTTCACAGTTTTTAATAATAATGGCATTTAACAAGCACAAAAATATGCTTAAAGGGATATCCAATGTTGTAGAAGCTACATCAAAAGAAGAACAAATACATGGAGATTTTGGTATTGATTTAATTAATATAATTAAAAAAGAAAATCCACAATGGTTTGACGTCAAGTACGAGTTTAAGGTGCAAAATATGTGCAAAACCGCATATGAAGCTGAAAGTGCAATTGTAGACTGGATTTTTGAGAAAGGAGAGGTTGATTTCTTGCCAAAAAATCAAATTAAAGAGTTTATAAAAGATAGATTTAACAGATCATTATCGAGTATTGGAGTTAAAGAAGTATTTGAAACAGATTCAAATTTATTAAATGAAACCGAATGGTTTAATGATGAAATTATCGGAACTAAACATGTTGATTTTTTTGTTAAAAGGTCTATTAATTACAGTAAAAAAGCCCAAAGTATAACCGCTCAAGACTTATTTTAAGATATGCAAAACACTAAAACAGATTTAGCAAAAAACCAATCTTCGGAAAACAAAAAAAAATCAGATTATGGGTACCTACTTGACGCAAGATCAAAATCAGTAAACGCAAAAAAAGAAATTGCTGGCTTTGATTGGTTAACTGAACATAGTAGAAATTTTTTAGCAGCTGGTTACGTTGCAGAAGGTGTTAAAGCAGAAGAAAGAATTAGAGAGATTGCCAACAGAGCCGAAGAAATATTAAAGTTACCTGGATTTAGTGATAAATTTTATAACTATATGGAAAAGGGCTATTATTCCCTTTCATCACCTGTGTGGTCAAATTTTGGAAAAAAGAGAGGCCTGCCTATCAGCTGTTTTGGGTCGAATATTGCCGACGACATGGGCAATATTTTATACACCCAATCAGAAGTAGGTATGATGTCAAAACTTGGTGGGGGGACATCTGGATATTTTGGCAATATAAGACATCGTGGGGCAAGTGTTAAAGACAATGGTGAAGCGTCCGGTTCGGTACACATTATGCAGTTGTTTGAAACTATGGTTGATGTGGTTAGTCAGGGGTCTGTTCGTCGGGGTCGTTTTTCTCCATATTTACCAGTTGAACATCCTGACATTTTAGAATTCCTTGATATTGGAACTGAAGGAAATCCAATACAAGAACTTACTCATGGTGTTTCAGTTACTGACAAATGGCTTCAAGAAATGATTGATGGTGATGTGGAAAAACGTACTGTTTGGGCGAAAGTACTTCAAAGGAGAGGAGAAATTGGCTACCCTTATATATTCTTTAAAGACAACGCTAACAATGGGGCTCCAGAAGTTTATAAGAAGAACAACTATACAGTAAATGCAAGTAATTTATGTACTGAGATAATGTTGCCTTCAAATGATGAGTGGTCTTTTGTTTGTTGCCTTTCATCTCTTAATGCTTTACATTATGACGACTGGAAAAATACAGACGCTGTCGAAACTATGATATATTTTTTAGACGCAGTCATAAGTGAGTTTGTTGAAAAATTGACTGTTTACAAAGATTCTTCCGACTTAGACGATCAACAAACCTTTTTGTTCATGAAAAGAGCATACAATTTTGCCAAGGATCATAGAGCCTTAGGTTTAGGTGTATTGGGTTGGCACTCATTATTACAATCTAAGATGTTTTCTTTTAATAGTCAAGATGCTTATAACTTAAATTCAGAAATATTTAAATTTATAAAAATCAAATCCTATGAAGCGTCAGCAAAATTAGCAGAAATGTACGGAGAGCCCAAAGTGTTAAAAGGATTTGGAAGAAGAAACACAACATTAAATGCTATTGCTCCAACAACATCATCTGCTTTCATTCTTGGACAAGTTTCTCAAGGAATTGAGCCTATTTGGTCAAACATTTATGTTAAAGATATCGCAAAAACCAAATCAACAATTAAAAACCCTTTTTTGGTTAAATTACTTGAAGAAAAAGGGAAAAACACACAAGATGTATGGAGAAATATTAGAGATAAAGATGGTTCAGTTCAGCATTTAGATTTTTTATCTGATCATGAAAAAGACGTGTTTAAAACCTATGCTGAAATAGATCAAATGGATATAATTTATCAAGCTGCCAATAGACAGAACCATATTGACCAAGGACAGTCAGTGAATCTTATGGTCCACCCAAGCATGCCTACAAAAGACATAAATAAATTATATATAACAGCATGGAAACTTGGTTTAAAATCTTTATACTATCAACATAGTATGAATGCAGCACAACAATTTAAACAAAAAAAAGAATGTGCTTCCTGCGAAGCCTAACTTTACAAAAATAATATTTTCGATAGCTGTTGTTTGTCTATCAGCTTGCGCTAATGTCATCCCACCTAGTGGAGGACCGCTGGATAAAGAGCCTCCACGTTTAGTTTCTAATGAAATATTAGTAGAGAATAATAAACTAAAAAAAGTAGACTTACTATTTGATGAGAATATATCATTGAATAACTGGAACCAAAACTTTTATATATCTCCACCTAGCGAATGTGTAATTAAAAAAAATGTAAATAAAAGAAAACTCAGTATTTACTTTGAGCCATATTTTTTAATTGAACACAACTACAAATTAAGCTTGTCAAATGTTGTAAAAGACTATAACGAAAGTAATATTTTAGACTCACTTGAGATTAAGTCCAAAACTATTTATAATAATACTTTTAAAGGGACCCTAAAATGTGTCTACGATGATATACCACTTCAAAATCATTGGATAACTCTTTACCATAAAAGTATTTCTGACTCTTTAATTTTTAAGGAATTACCATCATATATCACAAAATCTGATGAAAACGGAGAGTTTATATTTGAGGACGTAAAACCTGGCAATTACAAGCTTCTTTCAATAGAAAATAACTTTAACTTTTATGATTATAAAGAGTATGTATCTTTTAGTGACGACCATTATCTAGTTCATGACTCTTCTTTTATCAACACTCATTTAAATGCATATAATTCTGAACTTTCTTTCAAAAATGATTCAGTAATTAATGACACTCTTAAAACAAATAATCAAATTATTGTTAATCTTAATAAAGACAAAAATTTAATCGTAGAACTTTACAATAACCAAAAATTGATAAAACGCGAGCAAGTAATTAATAAAGCTTGTACACTTAGTAACCTTAAAAAAGGGGAATACAGTTTAAAATATTTTATCGATTTAGATTCGAATGAAATTTTCAGCAATGGTAACTTTTTAAAAAAGCAAGCTGAAATAAAATTAAGTTATAACAAAAGTATAAGTGTACTAGAAAATTGGTCTACAGAAGTTGACTTGATTATTGACTAACGCCTATCTTTAAGAAAAGGATATTTTTTCCTATATTTTTTTAAGTTATTTAAATCGATTTGAAAAACTAAATAATCGTTTTCATTACTTCGGTTATATAAATCATCGCCTGTAAAGCTTATCAACCTTGAGTGCCCTGGGTAATTAATATTATTTTCATCATCATATCCACTTCTGTTAACTCCAATAACAAATGATTGGTTTTCAACTGCTCTTGCAGGTAATAATAAGTCCCATGCATTAATTCTTTGAACCGGCCAATTTGCAACATATACTATTATGTCAAATGCATCCTCTTTAGTTAATACTGGAAATCTTAAGTCATAACAAATTTGTGGACAAATATTCCAATCTTTATACTTAAATGATTTTATTTCAGTACCTGAGGTAGTGTATTTATCTTCATTTGCAATAGAAAATAAATGAAGTTTATCATAGGTGTGTATAATGTCTTTTACATTGTCATAAAAAATAAACCTATTGAAAATATTGTCATTTTCTTTAACCATTAAACTACCACAAATTGCACACTGCTTTTCTCTTGCTAATGTCTTCATCCATAAAATCGAAGGGTTATTTTTAAAATCATGAACATTTTTAGGAGGAAAGTTAAATCCTTTATCAAAGGTCTCAGGAAGTACTATTAAATCAACATTTATTAAATTTTTTAATTTATTGTAAATATTCTCAAGATTTTGATTTATATCAGAACCTATGATTCCTGATTCTACTAGACAAACATCCAGCTTTGAACTCATTATTTAACGAGATTTATATTTTGCTTTTAAAAATTCTCTGTTTAGTCTAGCGATATTATCTAGTGATATTCCTTTTGGACACTCTACTTCACAAGCTCCAGTATTCGTGCAATTACCGAAACCTTCCTCATCCATTTGTTTAACCATGTTTAACACCCTATCTGTGGCTTCAACTTTTCCTTGCGGAAGTAATGAGTACTGCGATACTTTAGCAGACACAAACAGCATTGCCGAGGCATTTTTACAAGTAGCAACGCATGCAGCACATCCAATACATGTTGCAGCATCAAATGCTTTATCAGCATCTTTTTTTTCTACAGGAATTGCATTGGCATCTTGAGTGTTTCCTGAAGTATTTACCGATATGTAGCCTCCAGCATGTTGAATTCTGTCAAATGCTGACCTATCAACAACCAAATCCTTAATAACAGGAAATGGTTTTGCTCTAAATGGTTCTATAAAAATGGTATCACCGT
>CACJWV010000023.1 GCA_902597195.1 uncultured Bacteroidota bacterium
TAATTCATTAACAATTTTATTTGCAATAGTTATTATTTGTGGTTTTTCTTTTTTAAATATTAAACAAAGCTTATCAATTTCTCTTGGGTTGAAAACTGCAATATCTCCTTGAACATTTATGAAAAAATCATATTCGTCATAATTTTCTTTTATTACATCAAAGCACCTTTCACTTCCGTTTTCATATTTTTTCAAGCTGTATGAGCAATCTGCATTAATTTCTTTTGCAAAATCATATATTCTTTTATCGTCTGTAGCGATAATTACATGATCAACTACACTTGATTTTTTTACTTGTTCATAAACTCTTTGCACCAACGGAATGCCTTTAAAATTAGCAAGAGATTTTCCTGGGAATCTACTTGAATTATACCTACAGGGAATTATTACAAGAGTTCTCACTAAATTTTTAAATTTAGCTGAAAAGCGAAAGTTCTTGGAGGCATCATATTTGCTGGTCTGCTCATATATTCTCTATTAAACAAGTTATTTACAACAAACCCAATTTTTGATATTTCATCAAGCTGATAACCAACTCTTATGTCAAAAACTAAATCACCATCTTTAAATTTTTCTCTAGATTCATTAATACCAGGAATTAGCGCATCAACTCCAAAATTTGGATCTCCGTTATTGATTAAATCTGTTGTAAAAATGTAATCTATGTTTGACATAAAGTCATTATATCTAACGCTAGAGCCTATTGAAAATTTATCTCTTAATAATTCAATATCAATTTTAGCTACATTCCTATATCTATATTTTAAAATTGTTGAGTCAGAGCTACTGTTATTATATGTAATTGGATTACCATAGTAATCATTTGCATATGATTTGTTAAGCTCTAATGATATTGGATTCATGTATGTGTACCCTCCAATAAAATTAATTTTTGTTATTTCATTAATTTTTCCCTCGCCAGTTATACTGAGCTCAATACCACTAATTTCTGTTTTTCCAACATTAACTGACTTAAAACCTAAACCAAAGAAGTTTGATACGTTTCCATTTTCATCAAATTCAGGTTCCCCCCATTGACCAAAAGTGAACTCCATCATATCATCATATCTCATTATGAAAGCTGCTATATCAATAAAAGATCTAAATCTACCAAATTGAACTGCTTGTTTGAGACCTATTTCCGAGCTCCATCCCTTTTCAGACCTGAGCTCCGGGTTAGGAAATATTTCAATGTCAGACACATTAGTAGTAACAAATAGTTCTGCCATTGATGGAAATCGATAACCTTGTCCCCATGATGAACGAATAAATGTTCCTTCTACAATTTGATAATTAAGACCCCCTCTAAAAACAGGCTTTGCCTCAGCAAAATGATAAATTGTGTCTCCATTGATTTCATGTCCATCCTCTGAGTCTAGACTAAAATATTCATATCTAGCTCCAGCAGAAATGTTTAACTTGCCTAATTTCTTATCAATTTGACTATATAATGAGTGATTGCTTCTTGAGTTCTTACCTTGAAAAATTTTAGATTGTGCATAGACTATTTCATTTGTTGTACCAGTTGTAATAAGTAAATTAATTTTTTCAAATCTTTTTTGCCATTGATAATCTGTATAAAAAAGACGTGATCTGTTGTCGTCATTGGTTTCGCTTCCTTTAGTTTCATTGTCATTAATTAATTGAAGATATCTAGTGTTAAGCGAGTGCCTATTGTTTCCAATTGTGTATTTAACATAGGGGTCAACATTGAACACATCACCGCTAGTAGTAGTAATCTTGTCATCAAGCGGAATATACCCATTTTCATAAGAGTCCCAGATTAATGCAGAGCCGGTTGATTGAAACAAAAAGTTTCCTTTGATACCATATATCAGATTTTTAATTTTTTCGTCCTGTTTCTCTAAACTAAAATTAAATCTCTTTCTGTCTGTAACTTCTCCTTTTCTGTATCCTTGGTCTTTAAAAACATTACCTCCAATTGTCAAGTTAATATTATCTAATTTTTGAGCATGAAAAAACTCAAGACCCTTGTAGACTCTCCTTTTGTATTGATTCCACCATATTAAACTAGATCTTTGAGGAAAATCAATAAATCCATAATGAGTGTTAATTTTTGTATATCCAAGTGAAGGATGCTTGTCAATATCTTTTTTAGAAGGGAAAGCTGTTCTTATGTTTATAACTCCATTCAAAGCAGAGGAACCATATAAAACCGATGAAGCACCTTTAATAACTTCAACTTGGTTAATATTTTCTGTGGCAATTAGCTTCCATTGAACTTGACCAGCATCGCCAGAAATTAAGGGCATATCATCAACCATTACTAGAACTCTGCTACCAGCCCCGTAACTCCATCCACTACCACCCCTGATATTGGCTTGTCCGTCGGTAATGTTAACACCAGGTATTTGCTCCATTGCAGTCTGTATTTCTGTTGTATTTTTATTCTCAATCATCTGTGGTTTAATAACCTCCATTGAAACAGTCGTTTCTTCAATTCTTTGTTCAAACTTTCCAGCCGATATTACAACAACATCTAATTTTTTAGATAATTCATTTAAAACAATTTTTACGTTCTTTAGTTCGTTTGCGTCTAAATAGTATTGCTGAGATAGTGTTTCAAATCCGATGTAGCTGAAATTGATTTTTGTACCGCCCTGAACCAATGCTAATGTAAAACTACCATTGATATCGGTAATTACACCTTTGCCAGAATCATTAAAAACATTTACACCTACAAGCGGGACATTATTTATATCTGTAACAACTCCAGTTAAAGTTTGGCCACTAATTATGAAACTTAATAAAGTGAAAATAAGAAGTAAGGCTCTTTTTTTAAAAGTCATACGGGCAAATATAGAAATTTGAAATTTACTGTAATGTGTAAAATTAACACTAACTTGAATTAATTGAATTTGTTGAATTAATTTAAAATTATAATATAAATTTGCTCAATAAAAACCAATTCATGGATAAACATATAAGTAGCTTCATGAAGCTTGTTGAGTCAAGAAACTCTGGTGAAAAAGAGTTTTTGCAAGCAGTATTAGAAGTTTCAGAAGTAATCATTCCCTTCATTCAAGACAATAAAAAATATCAAACGCACAATATATTAGAAAGGCTTGTTGAACCAGAAAGAACAATTATATTCAGAGTTCCATGGCAAGATGATAGTGGAAACATACAAGTCAACAGAGGATATAGAGTTGAATTTAACTCTGCAATAGGACCTTACAAAGGAGGGTTAAGATTCCATCCAAGTGTTAATTTATCAATATTGAAATTTTTAGGTTTTGAACAAGTATTTAAAAACTCACTTACAAGTCTTCCCTTAGGTGGTGGAAAAGGAGGATCCGATTTTGATCCTAAAGGAAAGTCGGAAAGTGAAGTTATGCGCTTTTGTCAATCATTTATCACTGAATTGTATAGACATATCGGCGCAAATACTGATGTGCCAGCTGGAGATATTGGTGTTGGAGCAAGAGAAATTGGATTTATGTTTGGTCAATATAAAAGGATAACTAATGAATTTTCTGGTGTTCTGACAGGTAAGGGAATAAACTGGGGCGGTTCTCTAATCCGTCCTGAGGCCACTGGTTATGGAAATATTTATTTTGCTCAAAGTATGCTCAATCTTGCTGGGGAAACATTTGATGGAAAAACAGTTGTCATTTCAGGCTCTGGTAATGTAGCTCAATATTCATGTGAAAAAGCCATTGAGTTAGGAGCAAAAGTGGTTTCATTTTCTGATTCATCAGGCTATATTTATGACCCAGATGGTATCAACGAAGAAAAGCTGGAGTACATCAAAGAACTAAAAAATATTAAAAGAGGTAGAATTAAAGAGTATGCGAAAAAATTTGGTTGTAAATTTTCTGAAGGGAAACCTTGGCAGTTGAAATGTGATATTGCTCTTCCATGTGCTACTCAAAATGAACTCAATCTAAACGATGCAAAAGCTTTAGTTTCAAACGGTTGTATTGCTGTTTCTGAAGGTGCTAACATGCCTTGTACATCAGATGCTATAAATCATTTCCAAAGTTCAAATGTACTTTATGCACCAGGCAAAGCTTCAAATGCTGGAGGCGTTGCTACATCAGGATTAGAAATGAGTCAAAACTCTTTGAGGATGAATTGGACAAGAGAAGAGGTAGATCAAAGGTTGAAAGAAATCATGTTTAATATTCACAGTTCATGCGTTGAGTTTGGTAGAGCTGGAAAAACTGTTGATTATGTAAAAGGTGCAAATATTGCTGGTTTTGTTAAAGTTGCTGATGCAATGATTGATCAAGGTATTGTTTAATAATGATTACCAAAGATTTTCTAGAAAAATTAAACCTGGATCTAAATAGTTCAAAAAGTTTAGGCTTATATAAAAAAGAAAGGATTATTCTTGAGGAGCAAGGATCTAATATTAAAGTAGAGGGCGGTTCTGAAGTACTTAATTTTTGTGCAAACAACTACTTAGGGCTATCGTCCGACAATAGAGTAGTTAGTGCTGCAAAAAGAACATTAGATATGTACGGTTATGGAATGTCTTCTGTAAGATTTATTTGCGGAACTCAGACAATACACAAAGAACTTGAGAATAGGCTCTCAAATTTTTTATCAACTGAAGATACGATTTTATATGCCGCTGCTTTTGATGCAAATGGAGGTTTTTTTGAACCACTATTTGACAAAGAAGACGCAATAATCTCAGATTCCTTAAACCATGCTTCAATTATTGATGGTATTAGGCTTTGTAAAGCTGTCAGATATAGATATCAAAATAACGATATGAAAGATTTAGAATCAAAACTAATAGATTCACAATCTCAAAGAAATAGAGTTATAGTTACAGATGGAGTATTTTCAATGGATGGCTACATAGCTAAGCTAGACCAAATTTGTGATTTAGCAGAAAAATACAATGCACTTGTAATGGTTGATGATTGTCACTCAACAGGTTTTCTTGGAAAAACTGGACGAGGGACACATGAGCATTGTGGTGTTGTTGGTAGAGTGGATATAATTACATCTACTCTTGGTAAGGCTTTGGGAGGAGCAATGGGAGGTTTTACCTCTGGAAAAAAAGAAATTATAGATGTATTAAGGCAAAAATCTAGACCGTACTTGTTTTCTAATTCACTCGCTCCATCAATTGTTGGAGCTTCCATTGAAGTACTTAATATAATTGAAGAGACCACCAGCTACAGAGATACGCTTGAAACAAACACAAATTATTTTAGGACTAAGATTAGTGAAATGGGTTTTGACATAAAATCTGGAACTCATCCAATTGTACCCATAATGTTATATGATGCCAAACTATCACAAAAAATGTCTAATAGATTACTTGAGGAAGGAGTTTACGTAGTTGGCTTTTTTTTCCCAGTTGTTCCTAGAGGTGAAGCAAGAATAAGAGTACAAATATCTGCATCTCATACTATCAGTCAAATAGATAAGGCATTAAATATCTTTAACAAGATTGGCAAAGAATTAAATATAATCTAATATTATTTTACGGAAAAGATAAAAAATTGTACTTTTGCCACCCTTAACAAATAGGAATAATGAAGACATTAAGCTACAAGACGCTTTCAGCAAACAAAGAAAATGCCAACAAAAGGTGGTATTTAGTTGACCTTGATGGTGAAGTTTTAGGTAGAGCTGCTTCTAAAATAGCAAAAGTGTTAAGAGGAAAGTATAAAACAAACTTTACACCTCATGCTGATTGTGGAGACTATGTTGTAATAATAAACGCCAATAAGTTCAAAATGACTGGCAATAAGATGACTGACAGAGAGATCTTTTCATATACTGGTTACCCTGGTGGTCAAAAAAAAATAACTCCAACTGAGATGCTTGAAAAAGATGGAACTTCTGTTGTTAGGCACGCAATTAAGGGAATGCTTCCAAAAAATAAGCTTGGAAGAGCAATACTAAAGAATTGTTATATATATTCCTCGGAAGAACATAATCAAAACGCTCAGAAGCCAGAATTATTAAATTTAAAAAATCTGAAGTAAATGGAGAAAATTCATAAAATAGGTCGTAGAAAGGCATCGATTGCAAGAATATATCTTTCAAAGGGAAGTGGAAATGTTAAAATTAACAACAAAGATTTGAACAATTATTTCTCAACTGATGGCTTAAAGTCAAAAATCAATCTTCCGTTTATTATAACGGAGACGCTTGGTAAATACGATTTGTCTGTTAATGTTTCTGGAGGTGGAAATACAGGTCAAGCTGATGCAATCAAATTAGCAGTTTCAAGAGCTTTATGTGAAGTTAATGAAGAATATCGCCCATTACTAAAGAAGGAAGGATTATTGACAAGAGATTCAAGAGTTGTTGAAAGAAAAAAACCTGGACAAAAGAAAGCAAGAAAGAAATTTCAATGGGTTAAGAGATAAAATTATATTTTGTTTAGAATCTAAACTTGTAGAATTTTTTAATATCTACAAGTTGCAAATTAAAAGAAAGTAAACATGAAAACAAATTTCAAAGAATTATTAGAAGCCGGTGTTCATTTTGGACATCTGAAAAAAAAGTGGAATCCAAAAATGTCTCCATATGTATTTATGGAAAAAAATAAGATTCACATCATTGATCTCAACAAAACAATATCAAAGCTGGAAGAGGCTTGTAGATCACTTAAGCAGATTGCAAAATCTGGAAAAAAAATATTATTTGTAGCTACTAAGAAGCAAGCAAAATCAATTGTTGCAGAATCAGCAAAATCATTAAATATGCCATACATCACAGAGAGATGGCCAGGCGGTTTATTAACTAATTTTTCTACTATTAGAAAATCTATAAAGAAGATGAATTCCATTGATACTATGAAAGAAGATGGAACATTCGACACACTTTCCAAGAGAGAAAAATTGCAGATTGAGAGAACTAGGGAAAAGTTAGAGCTTAATTTTGGATCAATAGAAAATATGAACAGAATTCCTGAAGCTATTTTTGTTGTCGATATAAACAAAGAGCATATTGCGGTTGCAGAAGCAAATAAGTTAGGAATGCGCTCATATGCTATGGTAGACACAAACACAAATCCTAAGCTTGTCAATTTTCCAATTCCTGCAAATGATGATTCTACAAAATCTATTTCAAAAATAATGCAAATAATTTCTGAAGCTATAGCTGAAGGCTTAAGTGAAAGGTCAAAAACTATTGAAGAAAAAGCAAAAATTAAGCAAGAAAAAGCAAAAGAAATACTAAATAAAGACAATTAAACTATGAGTAAAATAACTGCCTCCGAGGTTAACAAATTAAGAAAGCAAACAGGAGCTGGAATGATGGACTGCAAAAATGCTCTTGTAGAGTCGAAAGGAGATTTTGATAAAGCAATCGATATACTAAGAAAAAAGGGACAAAAAATTGCTGCTAAAAGAGCCGACAGAAGCGCATCAGAAGGTGTTGTTATATCAAATGTAAACTCGAGTAAAAATATTGGTATTATTGTTTCATTAAATTGTGAAACTGATTTTGTTGCGAAAAATGAAGATTTTGTTAATCTTGCAAACAGTATATTAGAATTAGCAATAAAAAATGAAACAACTACAATCGAGGAGCTTAATTCTTTAGAATTTACAAATGGGAAATCTATCGAAGATAATATCATAGAGCAAACAGGTATCATTGGTGAAAAGTTGGAGCTCAGTCTCAAATCAATCAAAGCAGAATTTGTGTCTTGCTACATACACGCAGGTTCGAGATTAGCATCTATGGTTGGTTTTGATAAAAAAATTGATGAAAATATTGCAAAAGATATCGCGATGCAAATTGCTGCTATGAATCCTATCGCTGTTGACAAAGATTCGGTTTCAGAAGACACAATAAATAAAGAAATTGAAATTGGGAAAGATTTAGCAAAACAAGAGGGTAAGCCTGAAAATATGCTTGACAAAATTGCATTAGGTAGACTGAATAAATTTTTCAAAGAGAATACCTTACTAAGTCAAGCTTTTATTAAAGACTCAAAAATGTCTGTGAGTAAGTATATTGCATCGAACTCTGATAATGCGAAAGTTTTATCATTTGAAAGAGTTGGACTTTCTTAAAATTCATATTCTAATATGAAGTACAAAAGAATTCTTTTAAAATTAAGCGGCGAATCTCTAATGGGAAATGAAAACTATGGTATTGACTATAACATGCTTTCATTTTATTCTAAACAAATCAAGTTAATATCTAAAGAAATTCAGATAGCTATAGTTATAGGAGGAGGTAATATCTATAGAGGCGATAAATCAAAGAGTGCTGGTTTTGACAGAGTTCAAGGTGATTATATGGGAATGCTTGCAACAATCATAAACGGAATTGCATTACAATCTGCTCTTGAGAAAGAAGGTTTGCAAACAAGAATGTTAACTGCTATTAGAATGGAGCAAATTGCAGAACCTTTCATAAGAAGAAAGGCAATTAGACATTTAGAAAAATCTAGAATTGTAATTTTTGGAGGTGGTACAGGTAACCCTTATTTTACTACTGATACAGCAGCAACACTAAGAGCTATTGAAATAGAGGCTGATGTAATAATTAAAGGAACCAGGGTAGATGGGATTTATGACTCTGATCCTGAAAAAAACCCTTCAGCAATAAAATTTGATAACATTACTTTTGAAGAAATTTATGACAAAAAGTTGAATGTAATGGATATGACTGCCATTACTTTATGCAAAGAAAATAAATTACCATTATGTGTATTCAACATGAACAAAGAAAATAATCTTCTTCAAATTTGCCAAGGAAAAAAAGTAGGTACTGAAGTTAATTTTTCATAAATTGCAATAAAAAGTATGATTGAAGAGGTCAATTTCAATCTCGAAATTGCTGAAGAGCAAATGAAAGAAACTATAACTCACTTAGACAATGTGTTGTCTAAAATCAGAGCTGGCAAGGCTAGTCCTCAAATGCTGAGAACTGTAATTATAGACTACTATGGAGTTAGCACTCCATTATCTCAAGCATCTAATATCACAACTCCTGATTCACAAACTATTTCAATTCAGCCTTTTGACAAGGGATTGATTAATGATATTGAGCAAGCAATAATTGAATCCAATTTAGGCTTTAACCCTTCGAATAACGGGGAAAAGGTCATAATAAATGTTCCTCCATTAACCGAAGAAAGAAGAAGAGAACTTGTAAGGCAAGTAAAGTCAGAGATTGAAAATTCTAAAGTATCAATTAGAAGTATTCGTCAAAAAGCTAATGATGAGATGAAATTACTTTCTAAGAGTGGTTTGTCAGAGGATTTATTAAGAGATGCGGAGAATAGTGTTCAAAAACTAACTGATTCATTTGTTGTAAAAATTGATGAAATTTTTAAATCTAAGGAGTCAGATATTATGAAAGTATAACTATCATGAAAGGAATAATTCTTGCTGGAGGATCAGGCACTAGGCTTTACCCAATAACAAAATCTATTAGTAAACAACTTGTTCCTGTTTATGACAAACCAATGATATATTACCCGCTAACTACATTGATATACTCAGGTATCAATGAGATTGCTATTATTTCAACTCCTAAAGATCTGCCAGCCTTCGAAGCATTGTTGGGTAATGGTCAAAAATATGGATGTAAATTCACATTTCTAGCTCAAGAGGTTCCCAACGGCCTAGCACAAGCATTTGTAATCGCTGAAGATTTTATTGGTCAAGATAAAGTTTGTTTGATACTAGGGGATAATATTTTTCAAATGAAAATAAATAATTTAAGAGACTGTCAAAATGTAGAAGGTAGTATAGTTTTCGGTTATCATGTTAATGATCCACAAAGATATGGTGTCGTGGAATTTGATAATGATAAAAATGTTATTTCAATTGAAGAAAAGCCTAAAAACCCAAAATCTAATTATGCAGTACCTGGCTTATACTTCTATGATAACAGCGTTTTGGAAGTTGCTAAAAATTTAAAGCCATCGAAAAGAGGTGAATACGAAATTACTGATGTTAATAAGTACTACCTAGAAAATAAAAGATTAAAAGTAAAGATTTTGGGAAGAGGTACAGTTTGGCTAGACACTGGTACGTTTGATTCCTTGATGCAAGCTAATAATTATGTTCAAGTTATTGAAAAGAGACAGGGTAGAAAAATAGGGTGTATTGAGGAGGCATCATATAGAATGGGTTTAATTGACAAAAGTCAATTACATGATTTAGCTAAAGAACTTGTCAATAGCGGTTACGGTAAATATCTCTTATCAATCTAAGTAAATTATTATGGACTTGAGTAATTTTGAAAGTCTGGTAAATAAACATTTATCAGCAATTAAATTTCCTACATCTCCCAAAAATCTTTATGAGCCAATTGAGTATTTTATAAGTATTGGTGGAAAAAGAGTAAGGCCAATAGCGAGCTTAATTACTTTTTCATTATATAAAGAAATCAATGCTGATATCATTAATGCCTCACTAGCAATTGAAATATTCCATAATTTTACTTTAGTTCATGATGATATAATGGATGATTCAAGATACAGGAGAGGAAAAGATACTATCAATAAAAAATGGAACAATAATATTGCGATTCTCTCAGGAGATGCATTATTAATTAAATCTTACCAGTTTTTAAACAAGATAAGCTCAGAAAAAAAAGATGATATTATTAATTTCTTCAACGAAATTGCATTAAAAGTTTGTGAAGGACAGCAAATGGATATGGACTTTGAAACAAAAAATGATGTATCTATTGACAATTATTTATTGATGATAGAGCTTAAAACTGCTGTTTTGTTTGCGGCCTCTTTAAAAGTTGCCGCAATTTTATCTGGCGCTACAAATAATGATATTGATTCTCTTTATAACTTTGGGTTAAATATTGGAATAGCTTTTCAGTTAAGAGATGATTATTTAGATACTTTCGGTAAATCTGACAGCTTTGGTAAAATAATAGGTTCAGATATAAAGTCAAAGAAAAAAACTGTACTTTTTATTAATGCAATGCAAAAATCTAGCGAGGAAGATCGGATTTTTTTAGAAAAAACATATAGCGAAAAATCAATAGTAAATAATGAGGATGTTAAGCTAGTCACACAGATTTTTAAAAAATATCGCGTTGATGAATATTGTAATCAATTAAGTCAGAGCTACTATGAGTTAGCTAGTAGTAATATCAAAAAAGTTAGTGTTCCTTTTGATAAGCTAAAAAATTACTCAGAATTATTATTTAAAAGGAAAAATTAGGACCATGTATGGCTAAAATTAAATAATTTTGCTAGATATTTAGACTATGGACAAATTCCCCTTTCTTGGTTCTTCACACACTTCCTTAATAGAAAAAATGTACGAGGATTATCTAAAAGATAGTTCAAGCGTTCATAAGCA
>CACJWV010000024.1 GCA_902597195.1 uncultured Bacteroidota bacterium
ATAGAAAAATAACTTTTTTTGATAGAGTTAGTAAGGGATGGTATATCATGGATTCTTTACAGAATATAGTTGATTCAGTCTATTGCAAAAATGGATATATTGCAGATAACCATGATTTCATAGCCCTTCCAAATGGAAATTATATACTATTTGCTTACGATCCTCAACCTTACGCCATGGACACAATTGTTGCTGGAGGCAGTCCAAATGCTATTGTTGAGGGTTTAATTATACAAGAGCTGGATTCAAATCATAATCTTCTGTTTGAATGGAGCAGCTGGGACCATTTTCATGTTACGGATAATGTGCACTTAAACTTAACAAATAACAATATCAATTTTATTCATGCTAATGCCATTGACATTGACTTTGATGGAAATCTTCTAATTTCTTCAAGAAATCTGGACGAAATTACAAAGATTCATAGGACTACAGGCGAAATTATATGGAGATGGGGTGGTTCTCAGAACCAATTCAATTTTGTAAATGATTATCCTTTCACTCATCAACATACAATTAGAAAGACTGGAATTAACAGATATTTGTTATATGACAATGGAAATTTTAGTTCAAATTACACTGGAAATGCAAATGTTTCGAGAGCAGTTGAATATGAACTAGATACAATAAACATGACAGCAACCAAAATTTGGGAGTTTATTCATCCAAATTCTCTTTACACGCCATCAACTGGTGGAGTACAAAGACTTCCAAATGGAAATACATTAATTTGTTTTGGTAATCTGCAAGCTTTTGGCTTGGGCTCAATTGTTACAGAGGTCGATACCAATAACAACATTGTTTTTCAAATGGAATTTGTAAATGGTCAAAATCTATACAGGGCACATAAATTTGACTGGAACTTTTTTACTCCAGTTACAGGATGTACAGACTCTAGTGCTTGCAACTATGATCCACAATCAAACATCGATGATGGAAGTTGTTTTTATCAAATAAGCATATATGATACACTTTCTTCCTCAAGTTCTATTAACTGGTTTAATAACACAATAACTCTAAGTGGTGATTACTCACATATTGCTAGTACCGGCTATTGTGATACGATCTACAATCTAAACTTCACATTAATTTCAACAACAAGTACAAACAATTTAGATGAACAAGAATCACTTAAAATGGACATTGACATTTTAGGAAGAAACAGTAAAAGTTTAATAACATTTATTAAGGGAAATAAAAATTAAAAAATGACTTATATTGTTGACGCTGTGAGAACAGCAATTGGAAACTATGGAGGAACACTCAAAGATGTTAGAACAGACGACCTAGCATCCATTCCAATCAAAGAGCTAATTAAAAAAACACAAATTGATCCATCTCACATTGATGATGTAATTATTGGTTGTGCAAATCAGGCTGGTGAAGATAATAGAAACGTAGCCAGAATGGCTTTGCTACTAGCTGGTATTCCATACAATGTTCCAGGAGAGACAATTAATCGATTGTGTGCCTCTGGAATGTCTTCTATCATACACGCTCATAGAGCAATTAAAGCAAACGATGGTGATCTATTCATCTCTGGGGGAGTTGAAAATATGACTAGAGGACCTTTAGTTATTTCTAAGGCTAGTACAGCATTTGGAAGAGATTCCAAAATGTTTGATTCGTCATTTGGATGGAGATTTATCAATCCCCTACTTGACAAACTATATGGAACAGATTCAATGGGAACAACAGCTGAAAACTTAGTAAGCAAATACAATATTTCTAGAGAAGATCAAGATAAATTTGCTTATAATTCTCAAATGAAAGCTTCATTATCTCAGAAAAATGGTGTTTTTGAGCAAGAAATTGTAAAGGTTGTAATACCTCAAAGAAAAAAAGAGGATATAATTTTTGATAAAGATGAATTCATCAAGCCAAATACAAGCATTGAAATATTATCAAAATTAAGAGCAGCTTTTAAAAAAGATGGTAGCGTTACCGCAGGAAATTCTTCTGGCCTAAATGATGGAGCTGCTGCAATGTTATTGAGCTCCGAAGAAGGATTGAAAAAATTTAATTTAAAACCAAAAGCAAGGATAATCTCTTCTGCTGTAGTTGGTGTTGAACCAAAAATAATGGGTATAGGCCCTGTGTATGCATCTATTAAAGCACTAAGTAAAGCTAATTTAAGTCTGGATGATATGGACGTAATTGAAATTAACGAAGCCTTTTCTGCTCAGGCACTAGCATGCATAAGAGAATTAAAGCTTGAAGATAATGACCAAAGAATCAACCCTAATGGTGGAGCTATCGCACTTGGACATCCTCTTGGAATGTCTGGTACTAGAATCATCCAAAGTGCAACTAACGAGCTAATTAGAAAAAATAAAAGGTATGCATTAATAACAATGTGTATCGGTGTTGGTCAAGGCTATGCAACTATAATAGAAAAAATATGATTTACGAGTTTAATGGATATAAACCGGTGATTCATCCAAGTTCATTTGTTCACAAAGAAGCTACTGTTATTGGAAATGTTATCATTGGAGAGAATGTATATATTGGTCCTGGAGCATCACTTAGAGGTGATTGGGGGCAGTTAAATGTTGGCAACGGATGTAATATTCAAGATAATTGTATTCTACATATTTTTCCTGGAAAAGATGTTATTTTGGAAGAAAATGCTCATATTGGACATGGTGCCATTGTTCATGGTGCACATATTGGTAAAAATTCATTAGTTGGTATGAATGCAGTTATTATGGATGATGTAGTTATTGGCAAAGAGTGCATTATTGGTGCTCTGTGCTTCATAAAAGGTGAAATGATTATACCTGATAGAAAAATTGTTGTTGGTAACCCAGCAATTATCAAAGGAGATGTTACAGATGAAATGATTAAATGGAAAATAAAAGGAACTGAATTATATCAAAAGCTCCCTTACGAGTGTAGAAATTTAATGAAAGAATGTAAGCCTCTTTCTAAAATAGAAGAAAATAGAAAAGAAAAACAAAAAATAATTTTTGAAACCTGGAAGAAATCAAAATGAAAAAATACGAAAACTATGCATTAGGAAATTGGGTGTCAGGAAATGGTAATGAAACAGTTCTTCACAACGCAATAACTGGAGCTGAGATTGGAACAGTGTCTTCTGGACTTGACTTTTCAGCGATGATGGAATACGCCAGAAACACAGGCGGCCCGGCTCTTAGAAAATTAACATTTCAACAAAGAGGTTTGATGCTAAAAAAACTTGCACTTCATCTTCACTCAGTTAAATCAAAGTTTTATCCAATTAGTTTTCTAACGGGAGCTACTAAAATTGACAGTTGGATTGATATTGAAGGAGGAATTGGTAATTTATTTGCTAATGCATCGTTAAGAAGACAATTTCCCGATCAATATTTTCATGTTGAAGGTAGCGCTGCACCCCTTTCTCGGAATGGTACATTCATTGGTCATCATATACTGGTTCCAAAGCAAGGTGTTGCAATACATATTAACGCATTTAATTTTCCAATTTGGGGCATGCTTGAAAAAATTGCTGTTAACCTAATGGCTGGTGTACCTGCCATTGTAAAAGCAGCTACATTAACATCCTTTCTAACTGAATCAATGGTAAGAGAAATTATTGAATCAGATATTCTCCCAAAAGGAAGCCTTCAATTAATATGTGGTAGTGCAAGAGGAATTCTTGATTACGTTGACTCTGAAGATGTTGTTACTTTCACAGGTAGTGCTGAGACAGGAAAGATGTTAAAATCACATCAAAGACTCATTGAAAAAGCTGTTCCTTTTAATATGGAAGCTGATTCATTAAACTGTAGTGTTTTAGGTGAAGATGCTGTACCTGGAACCCCTGAATTTGATATTTTTATAAAAGAGGTTCAAAAGGAAATGACCGTTAAAGCAGGACAGAAATGTACTGCAGTTAGAAGAGTCATCGTTCCTGAAAAGTTAATTGAAGATGTCCAAATTGCACTGGGTAAGAGGTTATCAAGTACAACAATTGGTGACCCTAGTGTTGAAGGAGTGAGAATGGGGTCATTAGCAGGTAAAAGCCAGAAAAAAGAAGTGCTTGAAAATATTAATAAACTTTCAAAGTCACAGGATATTGTTTTTGGAAACGAAGAATCATTTGAAGTTGTTGGAGCAAACAAAGATAAAGGAGCTTTTGTTTCTCCGTTTCTTTTTCTTAATAGTAATCCATTTAAAAGTTTAGATTGCCATGATATAGAGGTTTTTGGGCCTGTAGCAACAATTATGCCTTATAAAGACGTGAATGAAGCAATTAAGCTTGCTAGATTGGGAAAAGGCTCTCTTGTTTGCTCGTTAGTAACCAATGATATGAAACTAGCTGAAAAATTTGTGCTGGGTGCATCATCTATGCACGGAAGAATTCTTGTATTAAATGAATCATGTGCAAAAGAATCAACAGGTCACGGTTCACCCATGCCACTGCTTACTCATGGAGGACCAGGTAGAGCTGGAGGAGGTGAAGAAATGGGTGGTATAAGAGGAATTAAACATTATATGCAAAGAACTGCCATTCAAGGCCATCCTTCTACAGTCACTGCAATTACGAAACAATATCAAATAGGTGCCAAACAAAATATCGACGGACCTCATGTTTTTAGAAAATATTTTGAAGAGATTCAAATTGGAGATACAGTTATTACAGACAAACATCTAGTCACTTTAGATAACATTGAGGAGTTTGCTGAGCTCAGTGGTGATAAGTTTTATGCACATATGGACGAAAATTCATTAGATGGAACTATTTTCACTGAAAGAGTCGCACACGGATATTTTATCATGTCTAAAGCAGCTGGTTTATTTGTTGATCCTCCCAAAGGACCAGTTCTACTTAATTACGGTATTGATGAATGTCGATTTACAAAACCTGTTTATCCTGGTATGACAATAGGCGTTAGATTCACTGCTAAAGAAAAAATAACACAAGAAAAAAAAGATGAAAATGACATTGCAAAAGGCATTGTTAAGTTTCTTGTCGACGTTTATGATGATGAAAATGATACTGTTATGCTAGCAACAATTTTAACGATGGTTAAAATGAAAGATCAATCATAAATCATACAAAACAAATAATTATGAATGAATATGTTAAAGTAAGTTCAAAAAATGGAATAGCTGAGATTGAATTTTTTCATTCTCAAAGTAACTCTCTCCCCTCCTCTTTGTTATCAAAATTAGCAGATACGATTAAATCAGTAGGCAATGACAAAAACTCAAAAGTTATAATCTTAAAAAGTGGCGGAGATAGAACTTTTTGTGCTGGTGCCTCGTTTGATGAGCTCATATCAATAAAAAATAAAGATGATGGCAAAAGATTTTTTATGGGTTTTGCAAATGTGATAAATGCATGCAGGCAATGCCCTAAATTTATTATAGGAAGAGTGCAAGGAAAAGCAGTCGGAGGTGGAGTTGGAATGCTAGCAGCCACTGACTATTGCTTTGCAACAAAATTTTCTTCTGTTAAATTAAGTGAATTGGCAATAGGAATAGGTCCTTTTGTTGTTGGTCCTGCCGTAGAGAGAAAAATTGGAACTTCCTCATACTCTGCGATGACCATTAATGCTGAAAAATGGTTTTCATCTGACTGGGCCTTAAATAAAGGTCTTTATACTGAGGTATTTGAAAATAATGAACTCATGGATAGTGAAATTGAACTGTTTACACAAAGAATATCCAATTACAATCCTGAGGCTATGAAGAGATTGAAAAAAATCTTTTGGAAAGATACTGATCATTGGGATAAATTACTCGAACAAAGAGCTGAAGAAAGTGGTATCTTAGTTTTATCTGACTTCACAAGAAATGCAATAAATAATTTTAAGAATAAATAAAATTGAAAGAGGAAACATTACTTCAAGCTTTTAATTTAATGTCTCAGTCAATAATTCTAACTGAGCTCTATGAAAAAAATAAAGAGATTACCTCTAAATATGTCCACGCAACATCAAGAGGACATGAAGCAATACAAATTGCTTTAGGAATGCAACTTAAACCATTTGACTGGGTATCTCCTTACTATAGAGATGACTCTTTACTTTTATCAATTGGTATGACTCCATATGAACTAATGCTCCAACTGCTAGCTAAATACGATGACCCTTTTTCAGCCGGAAAAACTTATTATTCTCATCCCTCACTCAAGGATGATGATAAGCCTAAAATAATACATCAATCATCTGCTACAGGAATGCAAGCTATTCCTACTACTGGTATTGCTATGGGAATAAAGTTTAAGGAAAAAACATCATTAGAAAAACCAAAGAAAAATTTCGAGCCTGTAGTTGTTTGCTCAATGGGTGATGCTTCAATCACTGAAGGGGAAGTTGCTGAAGCCTTTCAAATGGCATCATTGAAACAATTACCTATTTTATTTTTAGTTCAAGACAATGAATGGGATATTTCAGCCTATTCTGATGAAACAAGAGTATGTAACGCGCATGAATATTCTAATGGTTTTGGAATAGAGTCATATTCAATAGACGGTACAAATTTTATCAAATGTTTCAATACAGTTGAAAAAATTCTAAAAAAAATTAGAAAGGATCGTAAACCAGTACTCTTACATGCAAAAGTTCCGTTACTAAATCATCATACTTCAGGAGTTAGAATGGAATGGTATAGAGATGATATAGATGAATCAAAAAAAAGAGATCCTTTTCCTAAACTTAGAAAAGAACTGGTTAAAATAAATGTCAATGATGCTTATTTAAATGAAATTTTTGAAAAACATAAAAAAATCATAAATGAGCAATACACTAAAGTAGTTGCAGCTGATGATCCTAAACCTGAATGTATTTTTGATAATATCTTTGCTGAAAATGAAATAAAAGAAGAAAAAGGCATTAGAGAACCAAGTAATAATGAACCAGTATTAATGGTTGATGCTGCTCTTTTTGCCATAAAAGAGATTATGCTTGATCATCCTGAAGCCCTTCTTTATGGACAGGATGTTGGAAAAAGACTTGGCGGCGTATTCAGAGAAGCAGCAACTCTAGCTCAGCAATTTGGTGATGATCGTGTTTTTAATACACCAATACAAGAGGCTTTCATACTTGGTAGCACTGTAGGTATGTCTGCTGTTGGCTTAAAGCCAATTGTAGAAATTCAATTTGCAGACTACATGTGGCCTGCACTAAACCAACTTTTCTCTGAAGTTAGCAGGTCTAATTACTTATCGAACGGAAAATGGCCCGTAAGTACTGTAATAAGAGTTCCCATTGGAGCATATGGTAGTGGAGGTCCCTACCACTCATCTTCAATAGAATCTGTGCTGACATCAATTAATGGAATAAAAATAGCATATCCATCAAACGGTGCAGATCTAAAGGGTCTGATCAAATCAGCATTTTATGATCCAAACCCTACCGTCATTTTAGAGCATAAAGGACTATACTGGAGTAAAATAAAAGGTACTGAAAAAGCAAAAACTATTGAACCAGATAAAGATTATATTTTACCTTTTGGCATCGCTAGAACAGTGAAAACAGCAGAAGAAAATGAGAATAATAAAATATCAATTATTACTTACGGTATGGGAGTTTATTGGTCTGAAAATCAATATACTAAAGATTTAAAAAATATTGAAATTATTGATATTAGAACATTATTACCTATTGATTACGATTCTATTTTTAATTCAGTTAAAAAATGTGGTAAATGTATTGTAGTGACCGAAGAGCCCAAAAATAATTCATTTGCCCAAGCTTTGTCAGGGTCTATTCAAGAAAATTGTTTTGAGTATCTAGATGCACCAATTAAAGTAATTGGTTCTGAAAATATACCAGCAATTCCATTAAACTCTAATTTAGAAAAGAGAACATTACCAAGTGCAGAAAAAGTTAATCAAGCTATTAATGACCTAATAAGCTATTAAAAATAAAGCCCTCTAACGAGGGCTTTAATTTTTAAGAAAAGAAACTAGAATTATTTATCCTCTTTTACTTCTTCAAAGTCAACATCTGTTACATCATCTGATGACTCAGACTTTTTCTCATTAGCCTCCGGATTGGGATTACCTGTGTTTCCTCCAGCTTCTTGAGTCGCCTTGTACATTTGTTCAGATGCATTTTTCCAAGCTTCATTAATCTTCTCCATCGCAGAGTCAATCAAAGCTAAATCTTTGCTCTCATGTGCTTTTTTAAGCTCCTTTAATGAATCCTCGATAGGTTTCTTTTTATCATCAGAAAGCTTGTCTCCATAGTCTTTTAACTGTTTTTCAGTTTGAAAAATCATGGCATCCGCAGAATTTATTTTATCTGCAGTCTCTTTAGCTTTATTGTCTGCATCTGCATTTGCTTCAGCTTCCTTCTTCATCTTTTGAATTTCTTCATCAGAAAGTCCTGAAGAAGCCTCAATCCTAATCTTCTGTTCTTTACCAGTAGCCTTGTCTTTAGCAGATACATTTAGTATCCCATTAGCATCAATATCAAAAGTAACCTCAATTTGTGGTACTCCTCTTGGAGCTGGTGGTATATCAGCTAATTGAAACCTTCCAATAGTTTTATTATCAGTTGCCATTGGCCTTTCTCCTTGTAACACATGAATATCAACAGCCGGCTGATTATCTGCTGCAGTAGAAAAAACTTCTGACTTTTTAGATGGAATAGTAGTATTTGACTCAATTAACTTTGTCATCACTCCTCCCATTGTTTCAATACCTAAAGATAGTGGTGTAACATCGAGCAATAAAACGTCCTTTACATCACCAGTTAATACACCTCCTTGAATTGCTGCACCAACAGCGACTACTTCATCAGGGTTTACGCCCTTAGAAGGAGCTTTTTCAAAATACTTTTCTACAACTGATTGTATGGCAGGTATTCTAGTTGATCCACCAACTAAAATTACTTCATCAATGTCAGATGGACTTAATCCAGCATCTTTCATTGCTGCTTTACATGGTTTAATGGTATTTTGTATGAGCTTATCTGCTAATTGTTCAAACTGAGCCCTGGTTAGTGTCCTGACGAGATGCTTCGGTCCTGAAGCAGTAGCAGTAACGTATGGTAGATTAATTTCCGTCTGAGATGAAGATGACAATTCTACTTTTGCTTTCTCAGCTGCTTCTTTTAGTCTTTGTAAAGCCATTGGATCATCTCTTAAGTCCATGTTTTCATCTTTTTTGAATTCTTCAGCCAACCAATCAATAATAACTTGATCAAAATCATCACCACCTAGGTGAGTATCTCCATTTGTTGACTTTACCTCAAAAACACCATCTCCTAGCTCTAATATAGAAATATCGAAAGTACCTCCTCCTAAATCAAAAACCGCAATCGTTCTATCTTTATCAGATTTATCTAGACCGTATGCCAAAGCAGCAGCAGTTGGCTCATTAATAATCCTCTTTACTGTCAAGCCGGCTATTTCTCCGGCCTCTTTGGTTGCTTGTCTTTGCGCATCGTTAAAGTATGCAGGAACTGTTATTACAGCCTCACTTACTGACGTGCCAAGATAATCTTCAGCTGTTTTTTTCATTTTTTGAAGTACCATAGCAGATATCTCCTGAGGTGTATATTTTTTACCGTCAATATCAACTCTTGGTGTATTATTATCTCCTTTAACTACTTTATATGATACATTTTTTATTTCTTTTGCCATTGATGAAAAACTTTCACCCATAAATCTTTTTATTGAAGAAATAGTTTTTTCAGGGTTGGTAATTGCTTGTCTTTTAGCGCTATCACCTATTTTTCTATCACCCCCATCAATAAAGGCAACAATTGAAGGAGTAGTTCTTGCTCCTTCAGAGTTTGGTATAACTACTGGCTCACTTCCCTCCATTACAGATACACATGAATTAGTAGTACCTAAATCAATTCCTATTATTTTACTCATTTTATTAATTTTTAAAGTTCAATAAAACACTAATGCAAAATTTATGCCATAATTTTAAAAATATTAAAATATGTCAAAAATGCAGCTTTGTACTGATTAAATCAGATATTATTATGCCAATAAGTCAGTTAAGGAATAAAATTTAGTTCTGAAAGTTCAACTGAAAGGCCCTGATGAGTTGCCTCACTAAGTTGCAAATTGTCAATATAATGGTTGTATCTAGAGGTGAAGATTCCAATACCATTATCTATATTAGTAAAAGTAGGTCTTTGTTGAGATATACCACTGAGTGGCTCATTAATCTGCATGTATGTATATAAATCTTGAGTTGCAGCTGCTATTTGAATATCAACACCTATGACCTTTCTTTCGTAGTCAGGATTTTCACCATTATTTATATTCTTATTAATTTCTACTTCAAGCTTGGAAAAAAATTGTTGCCCACTAATAACTTGAGATATCTCTTGATTGCCGTCAAAGGGTAGAATTGGTAGTATCCACTCAAACTCTTGAACATTTGCTGTCACTCCTGCTGAATCATTTCTGTATCTTACTAACATTTGAAGCTGATATATTTGAGCATTACTAGCGTGAGACCAATTGATTGAAGTCGAAGTAAATTCTCCTCCGTTATAGAACCCAAGTCTGTAGAATGAAGGGAATGATGTAGTAACGTTAATATTATCTATTAGTTTTGTTCTTGAGGTGACAATGTTTCCAGAGCTACTATTAATAATTTTTAATAAATATTCTCTATCTGCTCTTAAGAAATTTGTATCAGAAGTTTTGTAAATAATATTATCATCAGTATAGAATTCACCATTGTCTTTTGGCATAATTGTATCAACTAAATCTATTGAATCAAGCAGCTCATAATTAATCGAAGATGAGGTCATCTTTC
>CACJWV010000025.1 GCA_902597195.1 uncultured Bacteroidota bacterium
TCAAGAATAATAGAAGCAACTGGTAAAAATGTTAAAAGAGTTCAAATCATCAATGATAGAGGTATTCATATTTGTAAATCAATGCTAGCTTGGCAAACTTTTGGTAATGGAGAAACTCCAGAAAAGTCAAATATGAAAGGAGACCACTTAGTTGGAAAATATTATGTAAAATTTAATCAAGAGTACAATAAAGAACTAGCTGAACTTAGAGGTCAAGGTTATAGTGACGATGAATGTATAAATAAGTCTAGGCTTAACAAAGAAGCTAAAGAACTTCTACTTAGATGGGAATCTAATGATAGTGAAGTTATTAAATTGTGGTCTCAAATGAACAATTGGGTCTATGCAGGATTTAATGAAACTTACAAGAAATTAAGTGTTACTTTCGACAAAAATTACTACGAAAGTGAAACATACTTATTAGGTAAAGATTTAATTGAGGAAGGATTAAAAAGCAATGTTTTCTATAAAAAAGAAGATAATTCAGTATGGGTAGATTTGACTGAATTTGGATTAGACGAAAAACTTTTGCTTAGATCAGATGGTACAGCCGTTTATATAACTCAAGACATTGGAACTGCGATACAAAGATTTAAAGACTTTAAATTTTCAGAAATGGTTTACACTGTTGGTAATGAACAAAATTATCATTTCGATGTTTTATTTAAAATTTTAAAAAAATTGAATTATTCATGGGCTAACATGTGTCATCATTTGTCATACGGAATGGTTGATCTACCTAAAGGTAAAATGAAATCAAGAGAAGGAACTGTTGTTGATGCTGATGATTTGTTAAAACATGTTCTTCACTCCTCGATTGAACTATCAAATCAGTTAAATAAAAAAAATGTTCTTTCTAATGAAGATCATAAGGTAATTTCTCTTGCAGCAATAAAATATTTTTTACTAAAAGTTGATGCGAAGAAAAATATGATGTTTAATCCAAAAGAATCCATAGATTTTAATGGAAATACTGGTCCATTTCTTCTTTATACATATGCCAGAATTAAGTCTCTAATAAGAAAAAATAATACTAAAATTGAAATAAAAAAAGTTGAAATTAATTCAATTGAAAAAGATTTAATAAAAAAAATTATTGAATATCCCGAGGTCATAAGAGACTCTGCCCTATCTTATAACCCTTCACTAATTTGTAATTATATTTTCGAGATGGTTAAAATATATAATAGATTTTACCAAAATAATGAAATTCTAGTTGATGATAAATTGACTCGTAGTCTAAGATTAACAATTTCGGAGGAAGTGTCTAAAATAATCAAATCCTCAAGCGACTTGTTAGGCTTTGAAGTTCTAGAAAAAATGTAAACTACTTTTCTTTTAAATATTCCAATATTTTCAAAATTTCTTTTGCTTGTTTTACATCATGAACTCTAAGAACTTTACATCCTTTTCTTACAGCGATTGTATTTACTATTGTTGTTGAATTTAGTGCATCTTTTGAATCAATATTTAAAAGTTTAGTTAGCATTGATTTTCTTGAAACACCAGCAATAATCGGATATCCAAATTTTTGAAATTTCTCTAAGTTTTTCAATATCGTATAGTTATTTTCAAGACTTTTTCCAAAACCAAAACCTGGATCGATAATTATTTTTTTTATTCCTTTTTTATTTAAAAAATTTATCTTTTTTTCAAAAAAATCTAGTAACTCTGTTATAATATTTTTGTAGATAGGTTTCTCTTGCATACTTTTCGGCTCACCCTGCATATGCATTAAAATGTAAGGGAGATTGTTTTTTGCTACAACATCAAAAATTTTTGAGTCAAATTTTCCAGCAGAAATATCATTTATGATATCAGCATTATTTTTGATAGCAATTTCAGCAACCGAGGACCTGAAGGTATCCACTGAAACTATAATTTTTGGATATTTCTGCTTTATTAGTTTGGTGTATTTTTTTATAATTTCTATTTCTTTTTTTTCTTCAACAGGCGATGAGCCAGGTTTTGATGAGCACGCTCCAATATCTATGATATCAACTCCTTCCTCAATCATTTTTTTACATTGCTTAATAATAGAGCTTTCATTAGTATATTTACCACCGTCATAAAATGAATTATTAGTGATGTTGAGAATACCCATAACCTTTGGTGTTGAAAAAAAAGTTGAATAGTTAATTTTTTCAGTAGAAATGTCAGAATTAAAACTTTTATCTTTGTACATTAAAAAATATGATGGAGAAAACCTTAGTTGAATACGATTCTATAATTGATACATGCTTAGACATTTTTACAAAGAAACTAAAAGATTATGGATCTGCGTGGAGAATATTGAGAATTAGTTCACTAACAGATCAAATTTTTATTAAGGCTCAGCGCATTAGAAGCATAGAGTTAAAAGGCATACAAAAAGTCGATGAAGGAATTGAAAAAGAGTTTATTGGAATAGTAAACTATGCCGTAATAGGTTTGACTCAAATTAAACTTGGGATTTCTGATTCAATTGATGATGTAAAAAATGAAGAAGCAATTAATTTATTCAAAAGTATAACTTCTGAAGCTAAAAAACTGATGATTGCGAAGAATCATGACTATGGTGAAGCTTGGAGAGATATGAGAGTTAGTTCTCTAACAGACCTCATACTTCAAAAGTTGTACAGAGTAAAGCAAATTGAAAAAAATAATGGATCTACAATTATTTCAGAAGGCATAGATGCTAATTATTTAGATATGTTAAATTATGCAGTTTTTGCATTAATCAAATTAGAAAAAAATGAATAAAATTATTTCAACCTTTCTTAGAGTTTTTATAGGAGTTTTTTTAATTATTTCAGGACTTTTGAAAGTAAATGATACTATTGGTTTTTCGTACAAATTAAATGAGTACTTTCAAGTACTAAACATAGAATTTTTTTCTCCTATTTCTTTACAGCTAGCTTTTTTAATATGCATCTTTGAGGTTGTATTAGGAGCTCTCTTGATTACTGCTACAAAATTTAGATTTACATTCCTTTGTACTTCTGCCATGATGATATTTTTCACTTTTCTTACTTTTTATTCAGCTTATTTTGAGAAAGTAACAGATTGTGGGTGCTTTGGAGACGCTTTAAAGCTGAGACCATGGGACTCGTTTTATAAGGACGTAGTAATACTCATTATTTTAGTAATAATTTACAAAGGAAGAGATAACTTCAAATCTTTTTTTTCCAAAAAAGGAGACTATGTATACATTTTTTCAGTAGTTCTATTATCTACAATTTTTGCTTTTTACACATATAATAATTTACCATTGAAAGATTACAGGCCATATGCTATTGGTCAAAACATTAGTGATAATATGAAAACTTGTTTTGAGTTAAATTTACCTTGCACTGAAGAATCCCCAATCTATCTTGTTAGAGATATTAAAACAGGAGAGGAGCTTGAAATGGTTGCGGATATGTGGTTAAGTAATACAGATCGATATGAGTATTTGAACTTCACTGATAAAACAAAAATCCTTGTGAAAGGCTATGAGCCTAAGATAACAGATTTTTCAGTTCAAAATAAAAATATTGACATTACTGATTCAGTTCTGAACTTGGATGATGTTTTGGTCTTTGTTAGCTACGATTTAAACAAGATTAATAAGAAATCTATTACCAACATAAAAAATATATATAAGCAATCAATAGATGAACAAATCATTTTTCTAACTGCTTCAAATGAAGATATAATCAAGAATTTTAATGATAATAATGATTTAAATATTGATTTCAGCTACACAGATGAAACAGTTTTAAAAACTGTAGTAAGATCAAATCCTGGAATTTTAAGAATTCAAGAAGGAACTGTTATTGAAAAATTACATCATAATCATTTCGAAAAATTAATTAAATAATTTGAGAAATTTTCTCCTCACTAAAATATACGACACCATGCTAGTTATTTTGGGAGTTGTAGTTGTTATTTTTCTTTTGTTTAATGTTTTGCCTGCTGATCCAGCAAGAATGATGTTAGACAAAAGAGAAGACTCAGAGCAACTTAATGAGATAAAAAAGAAATATGCTCTAGACCAGCCTGTATTCATACAGTTTTTATACTACATTAATGATCTTTCTTTTATCTCCGTTTTGGAGAATAACAATAAAGACAATTACACATATGCTAAACAAAAAAAATATAAATATTTTAAAATTTTTGATATTGGTTCAAAATCAATAGTTGTGAAAAAACCCTATTTGAGAGAATCTTATTTTAAGAAAGGAGAGAGTGTATCATCTATTATTTTGAGTACTTTTCCAAATACAGTGGTTTTAGCAACAAGTTCGATGCTCTTGGCTTCTTTTTTAGGCATAATTTTAGGTATCCTATGTGCTATATTTATTAATACTTTTTTTGATAGATTAATAATTTTTTTCACGGCAATTGGAATATCATTACCCTCATTCTTTAGTGCAATGTTATTTGCTTGGATTTTTGGATTTTTACTTCATGATTATACTAATTTGAGTGTGACGGGAAGTTTATTTGAGATAGACGACTATTCTGGAGAAAAAAAGCTAAGTTTAATTAATCTTATTTTACCGGCTTTAACACTTTCTCTCAGACCTCTTTCCATAATCACTCAATTGACAAGAAACTCACTTATTGATGTGTTGTCAATGGATTATATTAGAACAGCTACATCAAAAGGTCTTTCAAAGTTTAAAGTTCTTTTCAAACATGCTCTAGTAAATGCATTAAATCCAGTTATAACATCAATCTCAGGATGGTTTGCATCTCTTCTCGCTGGCTCTGTTTTTGTGGAATATATTTTTGGATGGAACGGAATCGGTAAGGAATTGGTTAATTCTTTGAATAATTTAGACGTACCAGTTGTAATGGGTATAGTTCTTCTTGTATCTTTGATATTTGTTTTTGTAAATATTGTTGTTGATTATTTATATTCAATTATTGATCCTAGAATTAAAATGTAATGGGTAAAAAATTAGTTATAGCAAACTGGAAAATGAATTTAGATTACTATCAAGCCAGAGAGCTAAGTAAAATGATTTCTAAAAATAATTTTAAAAACGACTTAGTTGTTGCACCATCTAATTTATATTTAAAAGCTGTTCTAAAAATTTGTGAAAATAATCCGCAAATTATGGTTTCATCTCAAAATGTTAGTGAGTATGACAATGGTGCTTACACAGGAGAGGTATCTGCTAAAATGCTAAAGTCTTTAGGGGTAAGTTATTGTATTATTGGGCATTCTGAAAGAAGACTTTATTTTGGCGAGGAATCTAAAGTATTAACAACAAAAATTAATCAATGTTTAAAAAATAATATTGTCCCAATTTTTTGTGTTGGTGAGCAAGAAAATGATAGAGATAAAAATGAGCATTTTAAAGTTGTAAAGAATCAGATATTAACAGTACTAGATAAAATAAATGTAACAAGTATTAAAAAAGTAATAGTTGCCTATGAACCAGTATGGGCAATTGGTACAGGTAAAACCGCAACACCATATCAAGCACAAGAAATGCATTCTTATATCAGAAATTTAATCATAGAGAAATATGGTTCAGAAATTTCAGAAACGATAAAAATTGTATATGGTGGTAGTTGCAACAAAAATAACGCAAAAGACTTATTTAAACAGAAAGATATAGACGGTGGACTAGTTGGAGGGGCTTCACTTATTTTTGATGATTTTATTGAAATAGTTAGAATAGGTGAATTATTTTAAGTTCTCATTAACCCTTACTAACTTTAATGAACAATCTGTTGAGATAATAACTGCTTTTCTTTTTCAACTTGGCTTTGAGTCTTGTGAAGAATCCAAAAATAATATTTATGCCTATGCTAGCGAAGATAATGTAACAGATGATTTAATTAATGAAATCGAAATATTATCTATAAATCTTAATTTCAAATTCACTTTTAATGAGATAATCACTGAAAATTGGAACAAAAAGTGGGAGAGTAATTTTGAACCTATACAAATTAATAATGACTGTATTATTAGAGCATCATTTCACAAACAAATTAACCTCAAATATGAAATAATTATCGATCCCAAAATGTCATTTGGAACTGGGCATCACGAAACAACTTTTTTGGTGTGCAAAGAGTTATTTGATATAAATTTAGAAAATAAGAATGTGCTTGATTTTGGATGTGGAACAGGAATATTATCAATCTTATCTTCAAAATTAAATGCTAAGTCAGTTACTGCGATTGATTACGATAATAAATGCATAGATAATACTTTTGAAAATCTTAAAAAAAACAATATTGACAATGTGGAGTTAATAAAAGATGATAAAGTGCCAAAAAACAAAAAATTTGATTTAATAATTTCAAACATTAATAGAAATGTTATTTTGAAGAGCTTTGAAGCCTTTATTCAGACCGAAGCCAAGGAATTTATATTAAGTGGATTTCTTGAAACTGACTTTGAAATTTTGCTAAATAAGATTAAAGACTTAAAGTTTTACTTAATAAATAAAAAAAATAAAAATGGATGGTTAATGTTAAGAATAAAAAAATAACATTATTATTATTTTTCGTTTTTCAGTTCATTTTTCTGAACGCTCAAATAAAAAATGAATCATCAATTCAGGAACAGTCAATTCAAAAGAAACTTGAGTCGTATATAAAACTGAAAGAAAACAAAGATTTAAAATCTTCATATAAAAACTTTAGTAAAATCCTATCAGAGAATAAGCATAAAGAAACGGGTAGACTGCTAAATTTTATGATTCAAAAAAAAATGAAGCCTACTTCTCATTTTGGAAATTTTTTTGAATCATATTTATTAGTTTTTTCATCTGACAATCATGATTTAGATAGTTGGATAAATGTGTTACAAAAGGTTCTGCAAGAAAACACAATTAATAAATTTAATAATTTTCTAATTTATTCAATAGATCTGGTTCAGCTAAAATCTATTAGAAAAACTAAAACTTTAAATTGGTCTTATTCTGATTGTAAAGTATTTTTTGATTATGTGGATCAAAATCCAGTTGTTGTATTTTCTGAACCTACAAATCTTATGTGTTCTACTAAGGGAAATTCTATTAATATAAATTTAACTAGAGGAAAATACTATCCTTTTGAAAATAAATGGAATGGTGAAGAGGGAATAGTAGACTGGTCAACTCATTCAATTTCCTCAGATAGCATTTATGTCATTTTAGATAAATACAAAATTGACACACGTTCTACTAAGATAAATTGTGATTCTGTTTCCTTTTACAATAAATATTTATTTGATAAACCATTAAAAGGTAAGTTTCAAAATAGAATTTCAATTGGAAAAATGTCTCAAACATACCCTCGATTTAGTTCATATTCAAAGAAAATTTTTCTTGAAGAAATTTTTAATGGGATAGATTACGAGGGGGGATACATGCTAAATGGTAAAAAGTTTATTGCTGATGGAGGAAAGTATGCTGATGCCAAAATTATATTTAAAAAAAATGGTAAAAAATTATTAGTAGCTGAGTCAGACCGTTTTAACTTGGAGAGTAAATCATTGACTTCAAGTTCATGCGCACTAAAGATTTACTTTGATAATGATTCAATTTTTCACTCTGATTTGAAGTTAAAATATTTTGATGATGAAAGAAAATTACAACTTTTTAACTCTATCAATACTTCTTTCAGAAAACCAATGATTAATTCATATCATAAAATGTCAATTTATTTTGAAATGATGGAATGGTCAATTGATAGTAGCTTGATTGAGTTCGGTTCAGTACCTGGTGCATCCATTTCAAATGTTGAATTTGAATCACTTGACTTTTTTGATGAAAAAAAATATGATATGCTAGCAGGAATTGATGAAATACATCCTCTTATACTAATAAGTAACTATGTTAGGGACAAACAAGAAAACATCTTTTATGTCTCAGACTTTGCTAAATATATTGGATATCCAATATTACAAGTAAAAAACTATCTTATAAACTTATCTAATTATGGATTTTTATTTTATGATTCTGGTGAGGAAAGAATTTATGTCCAAGAAAGTGTTGAGAAGTATATTAGAGCAAAGTCTAAACTAAGTGACTATGATGTTATAAGTTTTGTTTCCTCTTTAAGAAACAATTCAAAAAATAAAATTGTAAATGCAGCTATTAATTTAGAAAATAATGATCTTATGATTGCTGGAGTAAGAGATATAACTCTGAGCAAAACTCAAAGTGTTTTCTTAAAACCATTTAAAGGTAGGCTAGTCTTTAAGAAAAACAGAGATTTTACTTTTTCTGGCTTTATTTCAGCTGGTTCTGGAAGATTCAATTTGTTCGGGAAAAAATTTGATTTCATATATGATGATTTCAAGATTAACTTAAACAAGATAGACTCTGTCAGACTTAAGGTTCCAAAATTACCTGTAAGGAAGGACATGTATGGAAACGAACTTTTGACTGATGTCAAGACGGTCTTGCAGTCAGTTACTGGAGATTTAGTAATTGATAATGAAAATAATAAATCAGGTATTTACAGAGACAGTTTTCCTAATTATCCAATTTTCAGAAGTTTTGAAAGGTCATTCGTATATTACGATGATAAATCAATTTTTAATTCTGTCTATGATAGGGAAAATTTTTACTTCCATTTAGATCCTTTTGAGATTGATAGTTTAGAGAATTACAGTGGAAAAGGTTTAGCCTTCTCTGGTGATTTTGTTTCTGCTGGCATTTTTAATAATTTTTCTGACACCTTAAAGCTTCAAGATGATTATTCATTAGGATTTAGTAAAATATTTGGAGATACTGGCGAAGAAATTTATGGCAAAACAAAATACTACAATAACATTAACTTAAGTAATAAGGGTCTCAAGGGAAACGGACGATTAGAATATTTAAACTCTACTTATCATAACAAAGAAGTATTCTTTTTCCCAGATTCAGCTATTTTATTAACTGATTCAATTTTCATTGATCAAATAAAGGATGGAATCGAATTTCCTGATGTAAAAAATAGTGTTACAATTTCAAAATATCTTCCATTTCAGGATAAAGTATTCATCAACAAAATAGATTCAAGTTTTTCTTTTTATGCAAATCAAGCATCCTTTGATGGAAGATTATGTTTCCAACCTATAGGACTAAGTGGATCAGGTAAAATGAAGCTAGATAATTCAGAAGTTCATGCCCAAAGGTTTAACTTTAATGCAGAGTGGTTCAAGTCTGATACAGCTGATTTATTTGTATATAATGGTGATAAGCTGAGCTTTGAAACAAAAAATTTAAGAACTAATATTGATATTTATGATAAGCAGGGAACGTTCTTCTCCAATGGAATCATGTCATCAGTAAATTTTGTAACAAATAATTATTTCTGCAGAATAGACAAGTTGAATTGGGATATAAGAAATGATATACTTGAATTTGGAGATTCTTTAAATCAAGCTTCATTTTTAGAATTCGTTTCTACATCTAGCACTGAGGATTCATTATCCTTTGAAGCAAACTATGCTAAATATGATTTATCAATCGATAAGCTAGAAATTTACGGAATTAATTCCTTGGTTGTAGCTGATGCAGAAATTAGTAATACAAGCTCAAAGATATTCATTGAAAATGGCAGAGTGGAGTCTTTAGAGAATTGCAATATAACATTAGTTGATTCTAACACAAATTACAAATTTTATGATTGTAAAGTTGATATTCTTGATGCAAACAAATATTTTGCATCAGGGAATTACAATTTTAAGCATGAAAATCAAAAAGTATTTTTTGATTCTATTTATGTTAGCAAAGACTTTGTAACTAATGCAAAAGCATCAATAGAAAAAGACAAAGAATTTAAGATTAATGATAAATTTAAGTTTTATGGAACACTAAAGCTGTTTAGAAATTCAAGTGATTTTAATTACAATGGATATTTTAAAATTTCTAGTAATTGTTTATCTACTGATTGGGTTAGTTTTAATTCCAAACTTAATTTAGACTCTCTGGTTATTAATTTGGAGAAAAATAGTGTTAATGAATTTTCAAGAAGTATTTATTATGGACATTTTTTTAGTTCTGATTCTTTAACAGTATATCCAGTTTTAATGAATAAAAAATTAAAATCAAATGATGAAAGTCTACTTACTCTAATAAATAAAATAACTCTCACTAGTAATGATACCTTTATTTTTGGACAGCGAGATAGCTCTAGTAGTTATTTTTCTTTTCATGATGAGTCTTGTAAGTCTGTTAGTACAGGTAGGGTTAATCTCATTTCAGATGTGGGAAGGGTGAAAATTGATTCATACGGAAACTTTTCGATTGAAAATAATTTAAAATCATTCGAAGGCTTTCTTTTATTTGATTTTTACTTTAATGATGAAGCTTTACAATTAATGGTTGATGATATTTATTCTGCTCCTGGAGATTTAGATTTTAATTTTGATGATAACTATCTTTTAAATCTATGTAAGGTTGTTGGAACTAATGAAGCTGAAAATTTGTATTTAGATCTTGAAGTAAGTGATGAGTTTGCTGAATTTCCAAGTGAAATGGCTAGTACTCTTAATTTCACAAATATTAATTTGGTATGGAATTCAGCTCTTAAATCTTACGTTTCAAATGGTTATATCGGACTTGGAAATATTTTAAATAATC
>CACJWV010000026.1 GCA_902597195.1 uncultured Bacteroidota bacterium
AAATTTAATCCAATTTTATATGATCTGATAAATTGAATTTTTGATTCTGAGTCGATAACAAAGCATATTTGTGTCGGTAAGAAAGAATATGTATTTGATTCACTACTAAATTTATCGAGATTAGTATTACTTAAAAAGTTTGTATCACTAATATTGATATCATCAGTTATTTCAATTCCACTGTATACAAAATTAGAGTCTGAGTAGTTATTATTATTATCTAACCACCTCACAAATCCAAAATCCAAAATTTGAATCTTATAAGCTTTACTTTTTGTTTTTTTTAAAAAATTTAAGTCGACTGAAATACCATTTCCATTTCCTCTAAAAAAACTACTCGAAAATTCATTGGAGTAAGTACTGGAAACATTATAATCCATTAAAATATTTGTAATATTTTGGCTAGTATATAATGTTGCATTTTCTATGTTTGAGTTTATTAAATTATTTCCAATCAAATAGCCAATTTTATAACCAACTTGATAGTTCTTGAAGCTATGAGAGAAACCAAACTTGATTTGTTGATACTTTAAAGCACTAAAATAACTGTTATTCAAATTTAGTGTATCAGAAATAGATCTTGAGTTTCCAAAGAACACAAACTCAAAAAAATCTTTTTTTAAATTATAACTTGTAAATATTCTATCTGTAAAAGATAAACTGATTTTGTATTTAGAATTCTGGTAAGAAAGTCCCACATAATTTTTAAAGTCTATATTATGTTTATTTTCGTTATCTAAGTTATTGATAAAGTTATTTTTGAAGTTTTCTGAAAGTTTTGTTCCTGAGAATAATTTATCAAGTTCTGATAATTTAAGATGATTACTACTCATTTTAAAATCTGAGCTTAAATGTATATCAAAAGTGTTTACTTTGGCAGCTAAACTGTTTGTAAAAATTATTATAAAAAAAAGTAACAGCTTTATGTGCTTCAATTGATTCTATTTTTATATTTAACTGAAAGTGAAAAAATAAGTTTGTTTAAGTTGGAGAGCCTTATGTCTTCTGTCATGTCTGTTGAGCTAATATTGGCATTTAATAAAAGTTTTTCAGTTCCAATAAGATCATCATAATTTAATTCAACATTTGTATTTGAACTTTCTAAAACAAATCCTTCACTATCAACTATTGCTGAGTTTATGTACTGATTATTAACTATTGAGTCATTATTTAAAGGGTTGATAATGTTAAGATGTAAATCGATTGGTAATGAATTATTAAAGTTTAAGTAAACTTTCTCAACGTCTTCATGGTCTTCTATATTAAAAAGTATCTCTTCTTCTATATATAGATTTCTAAAATTTAAGCATAAAGGTATATCTAAAGTAATGTTACCTTCAACAGTTTGTTCAGTATATAGAAAATCTAGTTCACTTGATTGTCCGTTGGGGTTAATATAGAAATCAACATCAACATCAATAATATTAGGTTTTATTTCTATTAGTTTAGAACATTCAGAATCAATACTAAAATTGGTTTGGTTAATGTAATTAGAACCTGTAATATGACTTGCCCTTTGAATAAAATAGTTATTTCCAATTATATTGTTTCCATATTGATCTGTTCCAATTGTTTCAATTTCACTATTACTTTGAGTTTGGAACTGATTAACTTTAAAGCCAATGTCAGCACCTATATAATTATCTAAATTTAATCTTGCTTTTGCTGATTTAAGATTGAAGTAGTCAATATCTATATCATTGAATACTGTGATATCATCATTTAATTTCATATTAATTGTATCAGTTCCAATAAATCCTACTCCGTAATCAGGATCAATATCGAACTGAATGAAAGTGTAAAAACTATCGTCCTCATTAATTGTTTCTAGTACACCAGTTGAATCAATAAAAATAAATAGTTCAGTGTAAATTGTGTTAACTGTGTCTCCATTTAATCTATTTTCTTCACCTGAGAGATTAAGAACGTAATCATCAAAATTGAAAAAGTATTGTGTAGGTGTTGATGAAGTATTTTCTGGTACAATAATATCTCCTGAGTTAAATGATATACCATTCTTTTTTAAAGATGGAATCTTGTAAATTAGTTTACCATTTGGTAGTGTACTTAGCACATTTATTGTTACTGTACCAGACTTGATTTTAACTTCTTTAAGCTGTATAGGATCTAAATCTATTATCTGTTCTTCTTTTTTTACATAAATTTCTTGTTCAGGAAATATTGCAGATGCAGAGATAAACCCTAGATTAGATAAAGTAAAATTAGTTATCAATGCATCATCATAATTAATACCAACAGCACCATTACTTTGGTTAACATCCAAATTATTTAGTATTCCAATAACATTTTCTGGAATCGTAAGACCTGCAATTGAAATGCTATCAATAACTGAAGAGCCTGAACTAATTAATGGAAAATAAAAATTAGCAATTGTGGAAAAATCAATCATATTAATAAGTGATATATCAATGTTTGATATATCTGTAGGAAAATTATTTATTATTTCAACAGATAAATAACCACTATGTAATGTCATGAAATCAAAATAGTCACTGGCATCAATATTAATAGTGTCATTGGAAATTATTGAGGGTAGGGCAGGTATTTGAGTATTACTTCCATTTGGAAAAATAATAGTGCCTAAAGGAATTTGATTAACAATACTACCTATAGTTGCGGTATCTGAAATTACAATATCACTAAAAGATACAGAATCTAATGTAACACTGTATTCATCAACCCTTGCATCAATTTTTAGTAGTGAATCTAAATTTAAATTTTCAAGGTCGTAATTATATGAGAGAGTTATTTGATTATTATTTTGTGTATAGCTTAGATTGGTGTCTATAGAAACTATGTCATCTATGCTTAATTCAGTAAAAGCAACTGGTAGTAAAATATCCGTATCCCAGCTAGAAAGTCTAATATCTTTTTTACATGAGATAATTACAAGTAATAACAGAAAATAAAATCTGTACATTAGTTTTCAAGTTCTAGTTCAAAAGATAGAATTTTACCATTTCTGGAGATTTCACATAATATATTGTCTCCTGGTCTATATTTACTAATTTGCTCATGTAGATTTGCAATTGTTTCAATCTTTTCACCGTCAATGCTAACAATGATATCTTTTTCTCTCATTTCTGTTTTTGAAGCAGCACCACCATCAATTATTTTGGTGATTAATACCCCACTTGTTTCATTTAGGCTGTAATATTTTTTTATTTCATCATTAATCTCCAAGATTTGAATGCCTATAAATGCTCTTTTAACTTCACCAAACTTTTTTATATCATTTATAATCTTTTGAACAATGTTAGAAGGAATAGCAAATCCATATCCCGTATAAGAACCTGTATTTGACTTTATAGCAGTGTTTATTCCAATTAATTCGCCATCTAAATTCACTAAAGCACCACCAGAATTACCCGGATTTATTGCAGCATCTGTTTGTAGAAAAGATTCTATCGCGTGGGGATTGTTTAACAAATTTAAACTTCTACCTTTTGCGCTAATAATACCTGCTGTAACAGTAGAATTTAAATTGAATGGATTTCCAACAGCTAGTACCCACTGTCCAACTTTTACATTATCAGAGTTAGAAAAGAAAATATGTGGTAAGTTATTGGCTTTAATCTTAAGTAGTGCAAGATCTGTTGTTTCGTCAGTTCCAATTAGTTCAGCATCATATACTTGATTATTATTCATTACAACTTCGATTTCTTTAGCTTTATTAATAACATGATTATTTGTTACTATATATCCATCACTTGAGATTATAACACCTGAACCACTTGATGATCTTTCCTTAGGTTTGTTGTAGTATTTATATCCATCTCCAAAGAAAAAATCTTCAAATGGGTCATAATATCTGTAAATATTATCAATGAGAAATTTTGATTTTATATGTACAACTGTTTCAATAGATTTTTCAGCAGCAAATACAAAATCAACTTGCTGATTTGAATATTTATTTTGATTGTTTGGAGTTGAAATAAAATTATTTGTCTTTTCAACACTGTTGTCACTAACGACTTTGGAAGTAATAACAATGCAAAGAATTAATATTGCTGATATAATTATTTTATTTTTCATGATTTAATAACTTCAAAAATTTAAATTTATTTTAATTTTCAATAATTCTTTTTAATTTCTTAAATTTATGAGTGTATGTACCCTTTTTAGTGTCATATATTCCATTTTCATCAATACTATCAATTCTTACTTTTCCACTTGAATGAATTATTTTACTATTGCTTAGCATAATTCCAACATGAGTAACTAGTCCATTCTCGTTTACGAAAAACGCTAAATCACCAGCCTTAGCATCTGAAAAATTATCAATAAACCTTCCATTCTTTATTTGATCTTTTGCATCTCTGTATATCTTTATACCATTCATTCTGTATATTAATTGCGTAAAGCCTGAGCAATCTATTCCAAATACTGTTCTACCTCCCCATAAGTATGGTGCATTCAGAAAGCTGTAGGCATTTTTTGTAACCATTTTAATATCAGAAAAACCTTGAGTATAATTTCCACTGAATTCATATGCTTGCTTATTTATAAAACAATGATTACTTTTTAATGATGGCAAAATACTTCCCATTAAAATAGGAAACTTTTCATCACCATCAACTATATCAATAATATCAGTAGTTACACTTGAAATTTCATTTTTGAGTTTAATGTACTCTTGTTCTTCAATATTAGTTACTTGTTTATTGCATATCCAACCTTCGTAGCCATCATGATTTAGTTTAACTAAACTAAATTTGATATCAGCTCTCAGTATTTCATAAATTTCACCAAAAAGAATTTGATTAACCATTTCAGATTTGTCTGAGGGATTTTCCCTCATTGGTACAAGAGATAGTTTACAAATGCCGAAAGACAAAATTTATTTTTTTTCGATTATCAATGCAGATGCACCACCCCCGCCATTACAAATTGCAGCAGCGCCAAGTTTTGCTTCTTTTTTATTTAAAACATTAATTAATGTTACAACTATTCTTGAACCTGAGCTTCCAAGAGGATGACCAAGAGAGACAGCACCTCCAAAACAATTAACCTTATCGGAGTCAATATTCAAAAGCTTTTTATTTGCTATTCCAACCACCGAAAATGCTTCATTTAGTTCGAAGTAATCAATATCATTTATATCTAAATTGGCTTTTTTTAATGCAATCGGTAATGCTTTAGCAGGAGCTGTGGTAAACCATTCAGGCTCATGAGATGCATCAGCATAACTAACAATTTTGGCAAGAGGCTCAATGTTTAGACTTTTTGCTTTGTCAGCACTCATCAAGATTAATGCTGAAGCTCCATCATTTATAGTAGAGGCATTGGCAGCAGTGATTGTTCCTTCTTTTTTGAACACCGATCTAAGAATTGGAATTTTATCAATTTTTACATTTTTAAATTCTTCGTCCTCTTGAAAGTGAATTGGGTCTCCTTTTCTTTGAGGTATAGTAACAGGAACTATTTCATCCTCGAATAGTTTTTTCTCCCATGCCTCTTTACTTCTTCTATATGATTCAATAGCAAATTCATCTTGTGCTTCTCTAGAAATATTCATATCTTCAGCACAAATCTCTGCACACAAACCCATATGTGTTTGGTTATAAACGTCAGTTAGACCATCATGAACTAAACCGTCTTTTAATTTGAGATCACCTAACTTTTGCCCTGTTCTTACTTTCTCTACATAATGAGGAACGTTCGACATTGATTCAGTTCCACCTACAACAACAACATCATTATCTCCACATTTAATACTTTGAGCACCTAACATTATAGCTTTCATTCCTGATGCACAAACTTTGTTGACTGTTGTCGCAGGTACATCATTTTTAATTCCTGCATATATTGAACATTGTCTAGCTGGAGCTTGACCAAGATTTGCTTGCAATACGTTTCCAAAAAAAACTTCATTTATTAAGCCAGTATCTAAATTAACTTTGTCTATGGCTCCTTTTATAGCAAAACCACCTAACTGTGTTGCACTGAAACCTGATAAAGAACCTCCAAATGAGCCCATTGGAGTTCTAACAGCTGAAACAATAACTACTTCTTTCATTTTTTAATTCAAATTTATTAAATAAAACTTAATTTTCTTTAGCTTTTTAGTCGAGGGTCAAGAGCATCACGAGATGCTTCAGCAATCATGTTGTAGATGGTAATGGTTATGAATATTGCCATTCCAGGGTAAATAATTAACCACCATGCCTCAAGATTTTGTCTTCCTAAGTTTAGAAGAGATCCCCATGTAACTATGTCATCAGGAACACCGATTCCTAGAAACGACAACCCACTTTCAATTAAAATAGCAGATGCGATACCAAAAGCTATACTTATAAATACAGGAGCTAGTGCGTTCGGTAATGCGTGTTTAAAGATTGTTCTTTTTGCTGAGTATCCAAGTGACTCTGCTGCTTGAACAAACTCTAGTGACCTAATTCTTAGCAATTCAGCTCTTGTAAATCTTGCGATTCCTGTCCAACCTGTAATACCGATTATTATCATGACTATCCATATACTCCTTTCAACAACAGCCGTTATTGTAATTATTAGCAGTAATCTTGGAATAGAATTTAAGAGTTCTATACCTCTTGAAACAAATGTGTCAATTGGAACAAAAGTTTCTTCTTGTAGTTTATCAACCTTAATCAATCTACTTAAAAATCTAAAAAGAACAATGGCCAATACAAGTACTAGAATACTAAGCATAAGTTCTATCATACCGCTCATAATACCATTAGAAAAACCATCAGCTAAAGCGTATTTTCTGTGTCCAAAACCGTAAAAGAGACCAAAAAATAAACCAATTAGAGTAAAGTAATATTTAATTCTAGGCATTTTAAGCTTGTTATCACCAAAAAATCCAGCTAATGCTCCTAAAAATATACCAATTAAGCTAGCAATTCCCATTGAAACTAGTCCAACCATTAGTGATATTCTAGTACCATGAATTAATCCAGCTGCTAGATCTCTACCTATACCGTCGGTCCCTAACTTATGTCTAAATCTACTTGGAGCATCAGTAATTTCTCCATTTTTGTTCTTAAATCGCTGTTTTCCGCTCGGGGAAACATAATCTCTGTTATATCTATCCATTGTTGAGGGTGAGTAGGGAATTGGTGCCCAAACTACCTTATTGAAATCTAACGTCCTCCAATCAGTAATATCATATTGTAGAATTTCGTCTAATTTTCCATCAGATTTGAAAATTGAATCTGTTCTACTTTCACTAGCGAAAGCAGGGTAGAGTTTGTATCCTTTGTAATCTGCATATAGAGGTCTTTCATTTGCAATATAAGGAGCTAGAACAGCTAATACCACTAGTGAAAACAATAGATAAAGACAAACAAGTGCAATTTTATCTTTCTTGAACTGGTTCCAAGCATATTTTTTAAACGAAAAATTTTCTTTGTTTTGTGTACTCATTATTTGTATGATATTCTTGGGTCAACAACTGCATATAAAATGTCAGCAACTAGATATCCTAACATTGTTAAAAAGCCTGAAATCGTAAATACTGTTATAATCATTGGATAATCGTAATTCAAAATTGAATTATAGACTTCTACACCCATGCCTGGAATTGAGAAAATAACTTCGATTATAATTGATCCTCCTATTGCCATTGGAAAAATTGCAGCAAAAACAGTAATAATAGGTAATAATGAATTTCTGAGTGCATGCTTTAAAATAACTTTCTTTTCACCCAATCCCTTAGCTCTAGCAGTTCTTATATAATCTTGCGATACAACATCGATCATACCAACTCTCATAATCCTACTTAAGAAAGCAAAAGATCCATAAGTGTAAGTTATAATCGGAAGAATTAAAAAAGGCATTCTATGTTTTATTTTAGTCCAAAATGACCATTCAGGGTCAAATAGGGTTGGGTCTTGTATTCCTGAGACTGGAAACCAAGCTAGGTTGTCAGGATTAGCGAACTGAAGTAATAGTAATGTACCAACAAAAAATGATGGCATTGAATATAGAATAAATAAAACTAATGAAAATCCCTTGTCTACCGCAGAATCCTTTTTATGAGCAGAGTAAATTCCTATAGGAATACTAATCAGATATGCCAATAAAATTGAAATTAATGAAAGAGAAAATGAGATACCAATTTTCTGCCAGATTTTAGTTGAGATTGGCTGGCTATCAATGTAGGATATTCCAAAATCACCTCTTAGTAACCCTTTTCTGTCTTTGCCATTTCCAAATAGCCATAAATGGTATTGATTTTTACTTCCATACCAATTAATTTTAGGAACATAAGTTCTCCATTTATCCTCACTAATATTAATTTCGTTCTTATATTTTTTAACGTTTTCAAAGCTTGAGTTTAAAGAACTTAAAAAACTAAAATTAGAAAGTTTATCATCAATTTTTGAAAAAGAAAGATCTATTAATTCTTCCTCGGATGTTTCTAACAAGTTATTAATTTCAAATCCTACTTGATTTACAGCCTCGTTAATTGTATTTAGCTCTAACTCTGTTTGAGATTCAAAAATATCTTTTGAATTTAGTTTCATATGAACTTTTTGTAGGCTAAGTAGTTCTTTGTAGTAGTCCGAAACTTTTGCCCAATTACCTGATTTGTGAGTGAGGTGCTCTAAAGTGGCTTTGTGATATTTATCTTGAATTCTGTAGAGAGTGTCGCTTGTTGAAAGATTTGAAACGCTAAAGTAGAATATTGGAAGGTCTAATCCTAATTTCTTTCTAAGTTCAGCTTTAATTTTTTTGGATGCACCGGATTGCTCTTGAGCAGAGCCTTCGCTTTCAGCTGATTTAGCTAGTCTTTCGACAGGATCTCCAGGGGCATTAATGCTTATAACAAACGACAAAAGAGATATTGCAATTAACATTGGAATAAACGTGAGAACTCTTTCTATTGTATACTTTAACATTATATATCTTCTATTGTTCCGCTTGCAGCATAGTTATTATTTAACTTAAGATTGTTAAGTCTTAGCCCTGGAAATTCAAAGAACATATCTCTGTTATCAAATCTTTTGTGAACAGCAAACTTTCTTTTTGTTATCCATAAAAAAACATAAGGTTGATCTTCGTAGATTTTTGCTTGTAGTTTAAGAAGAGCATTTCTGTGTGTTTCATAGTCTAATGTTTTGTTAGCCTCGTCTATTAATGCATCACTGTAGGCATCACCAAATCCGCAAAAATTAGAGCCTTTATTAACCCAAGAGGATGTATGCCATAGCTGCATAGGGTTTGAGTAAGCAGCACTACTTCCCCAACCGGCTAGCATGGCATCAAATTTATGATCAGCGGCATTTTTATAAAACAAAGAAAAATCCATTGGAGTAGGTTCAGCTACTATACCTGCCTTGTACATGCTCTCTTTAATCATCAAAACTATTTCTTTAGAAGTTGGAGAGCTCATGTAGCTAAACTTGAAAGTAAAAGGTGTCTTTACTCCATTTATTACTTTGTCTCTGATATTATCACCATCTGTATCAACCCATCCAGCTTCATCTAATAACTCTTTAGCTTTTTCAATATCGAGAGGAATTAATTTGAGAGTGTCGTTGTAAGTCTTTTTAAGAGGTGAAATATTGGACGCTTGACGTGAGGCTTTGCCATGCATCATTACTTCTATTATTTCATCAATAGGTATCATGTATGCAACAGCTCTACGCACCTTTTTATCAACAAAGAAAGGCTTATGCTTTATACCATCAGGTTTC
>CACJWV010000027.1 GCA_902597195.1 uncultured Bacteroidota bacterium
AAGAGGCAAAAAAAGCAATGAAAAAAGATGAAGTTCCAATTGGAGCTGTAATTGTATGTCAAAATCAAATTATAGCTAGAGCTCATAATTTGTGCGAATCATTAAATGATGCTACCGCTCACGCAGAAATGCAAGCTTTTACAAGTGCAAGTAATTATCTTTCATGTAAATACTTAAACGATTGCAGACTATTTGTTACCTTGGAACCATGTGTAATGTGCGCTGGAGCTTCTTATTGGGTCAGAATTAGTGAAATTATTTTTGGTGCATCAGACAAAAAAAAAGGTTTTTTAACTTTAAATCCTCACATTCTTCACCCTAGAACCAAAGTAAAAAAAGGCATTTATGAAAATGAGTGTAGTCAAATGTTAAAAGATTTTTTTAAAACTAAACGATAATAAGTTTATTTTTGCGAAAAAAAAATATGTATCCTGAACAATTATGTACACCAATGAGGTTAGAGCTAACCTCAGTAGGTTATAAAGAACTAAAAACCTCTCAAGAGGTAACAAATTTAATGAGCCAAGAGGGGACAGTTTTATTGATGGTAAATTCCGTCTGTGGTTGTGCTGCTGGAAATGCAAGGCCAGCAGCGATAATGGCAACTAAACTTAATCCAAAGCCTGACAATTTTGCAACAGTATTTGCTGGTCAAGACTCTGAAGCAACTGCAAAAGCCAGAGAGTTTATGCTTCCTTACCCAGCTTCATCACCATCAATAGCATTGCTCAAGAATGGTAAAGTTGTACATATGATCGAAAGACACCATATTGAGGGTAGAGATGCTAACTTAATAAGTGAAAATTTAAAATCTGCTTTCGAGTCTCATTGTTAAATGAGTTTCAAAATTTTTAAAGAACTAACTAAGTTCAGATTATCACTTACTGTACTATTCTCGGCAATCACTGGATACTTTTTGGCTATAGATTCAGTAAACTATTTCAATCTGTTACTTTTATTTTTCGGCGGTTTTTTTGTCACAGCGGGAGCAAACTCTTTCAATCAGATTATTGAAAGAGAATATGATGCTTTAATGATAAGAACAAACAAAAGACCTATACCAGCAAAGAAAATTTCTTTAAATAATGCAATTTTATTTTCAACAATAATCTCAATTTTAGGCTTTATCTTGCTAAATACTATTAGCTTTAAATGTTTCTATCTAGGTCTATTATCTTTCTTGTTTTACATTTATATTTACACTCCTTTAAAAAGAAAGTCTTCATTAGCAATTTTTTTTGGGGCAATTCCTGGAGCTATGCCGTGCTTGTTGGGCTGGGTAGCTGCTGTAAATGATTTCAGCTTGGCCTCTGGCGTTCTTTTTGCAGTACAATTTTTTTGGCAATTTCCTCATTTTATAGCAATTTCATGGATAAGGGATGAAGAGTATAAAAATGCAAAATTTAAAATGATGCCGGGTAAAAATAAAAGTAATTTTGCTCCAACACTGGCAGTTATATTTACCATTTTTATGGTTATAACTTCTATTATTCCCTTCTTATATGAGATTATTCACTTTGAAATAAGTAAATATGCTTTTTTGTTGATAATTTTTTTGGGTTTACTTTTTCTCTTGAAATCTTTGAAATTTTTAAATGGTAAGAATGATTATACAGCTAGAAAAATGCTATTATTTTCCTATATTTATCTACCGATAGTTCAAATCTTATATGTTATCGACAAATTTTTATTACAATGAACCAAAAAAAATATAATAAATTAATAACTGCTGTTTCAGTATTAATACCGTTAGTTGTAGCCCTTTTACTTTTCCTTAAATGGGATGCTGATAAGTTAGTTTTTGACTTAAGAGCACCAAATTCTGAACCAATAACACTTATTGAAAATTTACCTGTTGCCAAACCCCTTAAGAGTTTACCTCCAATTTACTCAAGTACCAACGCAGTTACTGCACTGCTTCTCGTTTTTGCATATGTTGCAATAAGGAGAAAGAAAGTTAAATTGCATGAAAGTTTAATGAAAGTATCAATAGCACTATCTTTATCTTTTCTAGTAATGTATATCGCTTATCATATAACAACTGATCCAACTCCGTTCGGAGGTTCAGGTATGATAAAATATACTTATTATTTTATTCTAATATCACATATATTACTTTCGATTATATTGATTCCTTTAGTTTTGATAAGCTATGTAAGAGCCTTTCAAAAAGCATTTCCTTCACATAAAAAAATTGCTAGAATCACATTTCCAATATGGCTATATGTCACCGTTACCGGAGTTATTGTGTACTTAATGATCGCCCCTTATTATTCATAATCAAAACGTATTCATAAAACATATTCAATTTAAATGGTACAATAATCAAGGATTTAGGTTATTCGTTACATAAAAAACTACAAATATTTGTATCTTGCAATCATAATTTAAGATAATCAAGCATCAATATGAAGAAGTTTATAATTTTTTTATCCATTTTATTCACTGTATTTTTCTCGCATAATTCCAAATCACAAACAATTGATTCTGTTTCAACGACAGTACCAATTTTATGCTATGGTGATTTAGCAACGGTAAATGTTTACATTACTCAAACCTCTCCTGCAACTCCTATCAAATTAATGAATTACAGGTTCGCAACACCAACATTTTTAGTTTCATATGGATCTTCTGCTGTTACAACAGGTACCACGCAGCCGTTTTCAGGTATGATAGCAACAAACTACAGAATGCTTATGGTTGATTCAGCTTCTTTCTGGAGTGCGTTCCCTCCGCTACCTGGATCAACAAACCCTTTTGTACCAAACTCACAGCTTGTCAATCCTTCAAACCCATCAATTATTGGATATCAAGATTATACCGTTTTAGGTGTTCCAGTACTTTCAACCTCCACTTTACAAACAGCTTTTAACGGATGTTTTGGAGATTGTAATGCCGCCCAAAATATAAGTATATTAGGTGGGACCCCTCCTTATAATATTACAATAACTGGTCCTGGCTTGGTAAATCAGTACAACGTATTAGATGCTTTGTCAATTGATACAACATACCAAAGTTTATGTGCAGGCACATACACTTATTCTGTTTCAGATGTTAATGGTTGTTTAACTACACCAACAGCCAGCTCTTTTAGTATCGGTCAACCGACTCAATTATCAGTTTCTGCGGTAATTTCATCAAATTATAATGGAAGAAATGTGAGTTGTTATGGGGCAAGTGATGGAGAAATAACGGCGGTAGCTAGCGGTGGTACTGCTCCCTATCAATATTCTTTAGATGGTTCTTCATATACCTCAGATCCTGTTTTTTCTGGTTTAAGTTCTGGTGTCTACACTGTATATTACAAAGATGCAAATAACTGTTTAGCCTCTGAAAATATAACAATCAATGATCCCCCAACTTTATCTGGAGCAATTTCAATAAACCAAGCTGTGACATGCTATAGTGCTTGTGATGGATCACTACAATTTATTGTCGATAATATTCAAACAGGAACAGCTCCGTATACTTATTCAATTGATGGAGGCTTAAGTTTTCAAAACTCTAACACTTTTTCATCATTGTGCGGTGGAACAAATTATAGTATAATTGTTAAAGATGTCAATGGATGTACATTTTCTTCCAATATTTTTCTTTCTGAGCCAACTGAAATTTTATTTAATGTCACATCATCCGATTTTAATGGATTTGGAGTCTCATGCTTTGGGGCTGATGATGGAGAGATTATTATTTTCGCTCCCTCTGGTGGTACACCCAACTATAACTACTCAATTAATGGTGGAGTATCATATTCAAATTCTCTGATTTACAACAACTTAACTTCAGGAAATTATGTAGTCACAGTTAGAGATATTATTGGATGTACATCTGATACAACTGTTGTAATTACAGAACCCAATCAGTTTGACGTTCAATATACCTCAACTTCAAATTACAATGGAGTTAATGTTTCATGTTATGGTTCTTGTGATGGATCAATTTCAATAGCTCAATCTAATGGCGTTGGAGTGGTAAGTTATTCACTTTCTGGATTTGTCACTCAAACTGCTCCAATTTTCTCTAGTCTTTGTGGTCAGATTTCCAATGGTTCTTACAGTTTAATAGCCATTGATGACAATGGTTGTATTGATAGCGTGGATGTAAATTTAACTGAACCGCAAGAATGGGTTTACTCTGTTGATTCAATTGGTGAGACATGTAATTTATCCAATGGACAAGCTTCAGTTAATGTTACTCAGGGAGGAACCGGTACTATAGCATATCTTTGGGATGATCCAAATACACAAATTACTTCATCTGCCATTAACTTAGAAACAGGTACTTACAACGTTACTGTTACTGATATCAACGGATGTAATTTTACGGAAGATATCTTCGTTTCTGAGGCAGATATTACACTGTCTTTTGATAGCGTGCCACCATGTAATGGACTAAATAATGGTTCAGCAACTGTTATACCAGATGGAACGCCACCTTACCAAGTAATTTGGTTTAACGGATCAACTTCAAACACCATATCAGGCTTGTCATCCGGCTATTATTCTGTATCTGTCATCGATGGAACAGGCTGTCTAGTTACTGATTCTGTTTTAATTCCTAATAGTGTATATGTAGATTTACAGCTAGATTCTTTAAATTCTACACTAAGTGTTAATTGCTTCGGTGATCAGTCTAGTGGAATAACTTTAAATGCGACAGGTGGTACAGGCTCTAACACTTATCTGTATTATATCCCAAATACATTCCCTACACCGCAAGCATCTAATGTTTTTAGTGGACTTTATGCTGGCAACTACATGATATTTACTGAAGATGCTAACGGTTGTACAGACAGCTTAAATGTTACAATCAATCAGCCTGATGAAGTAAACTTTTACACCTCAGTTTTTGATGTAAGTTGTTTTGCAGGAAACGATGGATCATTGAGTATTGATTCTGTTACAGGAGGTACACCACCATTTAATTATTTTTGGAATAATGGCTCAACAACCTCATCAATAAATGGATTAACTGCGGGTGATTATGTTATTTCTATAACTGACGATAACGGTTGTGTATCATCTCCAGTATCTGATACTCTTACAGTGTCTGAACCTACAATTTTACAAAGCTCAATAATTATTACTAATCATGCCACCTGCACTGGAGCTCAGACTTTAGCAACTGGTGAGCTTAATGTAACTATTTCTGGAGGAACTCCAGGTTACAGCTACTCATGGAGCAATGGTGAAACATCCAACCAATTATCTTTTTTAATGCCAGGTTTTTATGTGCTTAATGTGACTGATGATAATGGATGTTTACTAACAGATTCAGCTGAAATTCTTCCTGGTGAAAATCCTCAACTTGATGTATTGGTTCAAAATGTTTCTTGCTTTGGGGCAAACGATGGGATGATTTATACTTCTGCTTTTGGTGGAACATTACCATATCAATATAGTTCTGATGGGGGTAATACTTTTGTTCCCTCAGGCACACCATTTGGTCCATCTGGTCAAGCATCTTATTTCATAACCGTTGTTGATGCACTGGGTTGTACTGACAGTGACTCAATTTTTGTAAATGAGCCAGATTTACTAGCTATCAATAATATCATCGAGGAAAATGTTTCGTGTTATGATAGTGCAAACGGAAAATTAACCGTATTTCATTCTGGAGGGACTTCTCCGTATACATATGCATGGAGTGATCCTCTAAGTCAAAGCACCATGACTGCGAACAATCTTTTACCCGGTAACTACAATGTTATCGTTACTGACACAAACGGATGCTCAGATACATCTTTTTCAGCACTGATAACACAACCAGACAGTCTGTATCTTTCAACAAGTTCAAGCCTTGTAAGTTGCTACGGTGGAGCTGATGGAAGCGCTAGTGTAACTGCCTTCGGTGGTACACCAAATTACAGTTACCTTTGGAGCAACGGGTCAAATACGTCAAGTATAAACAATGTGCCCTCATTAAATTACACGGTAACCGTAACCGATGACAATGGTTGTACAAGAGTAGGTTTGGTGAATGTCACGCAACCTCAACCAATAAGTAATATTTTTATAAGAGATTCAGTAACATGTGTTGGAGGAAATGACGGTTTTGCTAATGCTCTTACTTCGGGTGGTACTCCTCCTTTTAGTTATGTTTGGAGCAATAGTCAAACTACTAATCCTGTCAATAACTTATTTGCTGGCTTAAATTATCTCCAAATAACCGATACTAATGGATGTATTTTTAATGACACAGTTAACATACTAGAACCATCTCAATCAGTAGAAATAGACTCTGCAATTACATCGTCAATTACTTGCTATGGAGCAAACAATGGTACTATAGCCATAATTGCATCAGGAGGAGATGCTCCTTACTTATATTCTATTGACAATGGTTTTAGTTCTCAATCAAACATAGGCTTCATAAATGTTGGTAGTGGACATCATATATTATATGTTGAAGATCAAAGGGGGTGTGTGGATAGAGATACAGTAAATATAGATGAGCCAGATTCATTATATATTGACTCTACAATCTACACTAACATTCAATGTTATTCTTTCTGCAATGGTTCAATTCAGTCTATAAATGCGATTGGTGGAACACAACCATATACTTATTCTGTTAACGGAGGCCTTCAACAATCGTCAATGGCATATTTCAATAATTATTGTGCTGGCACCTATACAGTTGAGGTCTTTGATGAAAATAACTGTGTAGCACAAGATTTAATTATCATAAATGAACCCACTGAGCTTAATGTTCAAATTGCAACTTCTGATTGGAATAATTATCAAATTAGATGTAATGGAGAGAATTCAGGTTATGCAGACTTTACAATTTCCGGTGGAGTATCTCCGTATATTAAAACTTGTATTGAAGTTGCAACAGGAGATACTATTCAATCTTCATCAAGCTCTCACATTGACTCTATTTCTGCAGGACTGTACAGATTCATAGTTGAGGATTCAAGAGGTTGTGTGTTTAGCACTGACATAGTTTACTACGAGCCAGACCCAATTGTTCATTCATTTGTGCCAACTCATGTTAGTTGCAATGGTTGGAATAATGGAGCTTTAATTGATATTGTTAGCGGTGGTGTAGGAACAGCTACATCTTATATTTATTCTTGGAACACAGGAGATAGTACATATTCAATTTCCAACCTATCTGTAGGAACATACACCATTACAGTAGTTGATGAAAATAACTGTACCTCGGTTGATTCTTATAATATTAATAATAGTTTAGCATTATCGGCATCAATTAACAATTCACTAACTAGCAATGTTTCCTGCTTTGACTTTTGTGATGGAATCATTTCTTTAAATGTTAGTGGAGGTATTCCAAATATTGATGCTAATGGTAATCCAATTTATACATATAGCTGGGATGACGTATTATCGCAAAACACAAAAACTGCGATTGGATTGTGTGTAGACAACAGTACAAATAACTCAACATATTCATGTATTGTATCTGACTCACAAGGATGTAACGATACAGTTTCGTATATATTAAATCAGCCAGAGGAACTTGTTGTAACAGCATCAATTTTAACGGATATATTATGCTTTGGAGATAGTAATGGTAGGCTAACTGCAAGTGCAACAGGTGGTAATGGAGGAAAACAGTACTTGTGGAATAATGCGAACAACTGGAACAATAACCCAATTAATAACAACTTAAGTTCTGCTAGCTATGTTGTTGTGGTAAGAGATAACAAAGGCTGTATGGACACCACTGAAATATTTTTACCTCAACCAAGTCAATTAGTTGTGTCAACAACTCAAAAGAATGTAAGTTGTTTCGGCGATGCTAATGGAGAGATTACAGCAATTGTAACTGGAGGAACTCCTACACCAGGTATTCCCCCAACGTATAATTATAATTGGTCTCCAAGCAATCAAACAACTCAAACTGCTATTAATTTAGATCCAGATATTTACATTGTTACAGTGACAGACAATAATAACTGTAGTGTAGTGTCCAATTCAATATTTATAACTCAGCCGTCAAATCCATTGTCATTAAATGTAGATTCAACTGACGAAACATGCTTGTTAGATAATGGAACTGCAACAGCATTTGTTAATGGGGGGACCCTACCTTTTGACTT
>CACJWV010000028.1 GCA_902597195.1 uncultured Bacteroidota bacterium
ACGTTCAAAGTGGTTGGTCATATAAATATGACCGTTATGGAAATGCTCTTGATTCTAATCAAGTAGGAATAATTCCTGGTGGATACTGCTTTAATTGAGATTAAATAAGTGAGATAGTTTGCAGATTATTAATGATTTTTTGCAAGCTATCTTTTTCTTCTTCTGGGCTTTCTTTTTTTGCTAGACTTGATATGATCTCTTCTTTTATTTTTTGAAGAATGCTTTTTTTCTTGTGCAACCTCGGTTTTCAATTTATGCTTTTTCCACTTAGTATTGTTTAGCTTTAATAGAACATCTTCCTTGTAATTTCCGTCTATATCAAAAAAACTAAAGTTGCTCATTATATCTATTCTGCCAACTCTTACATTTCTCAATTTTAATTTTTCATTAATGATACCTAAAAGATATTGGGGCTCTAAACCGTTCTTCTTACCAATATTGATATGAAATCTACTCATGTTCCTATCATCATGAACATTATTATTAGACTTTTCTGATTTAACATCCTTATTTTTATTGTAATATGAGAGAAGCTTATTAAACTCTAAGGTTATAAATTTATTAATGATGTCATCTTTTTTAATTTTTTTGAATTTTTTCAAAATATCAGTTAAAAATTTATCGATCTGATCATTTTTCTCAGTTAAAATCACTGACTCAGCCATATGTACAATTTGCTTTTCGATAATCATTTCATTGCATGGTACATCATCAGTCAGAAAATCTTTTGATATCATTCTTTCTATACTATTGATTTTCTTTTTTTGTCTATTCGAAGCAATAACAATTGATATACCTTTTTTTCCCGCTCTTGCGGTTCTTCCAGATCTATGCACATAAATTTCGTTATCATCAGGAAGACTATAATTGATGATATGTGTGATATCATCAACATCTATACCTCTTGCCGCAACATCAGTTGCAACCAAAATCTGAACTGTTTTATTTCGAAACTTTTTCATCACTAAATCTCTTTGATTTTGAGATAAATCACCATTTAAGGTGTCAGCATTATAGCCAGAGTTCATTAATTTATCGGAAATCTCATTACACTCTCTTCTAGTTCTACAAAAAACAATACCATAAATATTAGGATTAAAATCACAAATTCTTTTTAAAGTATTAAACTTGTCTTTATTGGAAACATAATAGCATATATGTTCAATATTTTTAGCTCCTTCATTTCTTTTGGCAACTTCGAACATCATTGGATCGTTCATGAACTCATTTGTAATCTTCAAAATCTCTTTAGGCATAGTTGCAGAGAAAAGTAGTGTTTGTCTGTGATGAGATAATTTACTTAGTATTTTTTCAATGTCATCTCTAAAGCCCATATTAAGCATTTCATCAGCTTCATCAAGCACTGCAGTGTCAAAGTTTTTAGGAATTATTTTCTTCCTTTTAATTAAGTCCATTACTCTACCAGGTGTTCCAACAATTATATCATATCCTTTTTGGATTTTAGTAATTTGTCTTTTAATGTCCTCACCGCCATAAACAGCAACAACTTTAATTGGACAATATTTGCTATAGTCCTCAATATCTGCAGCAATTTGTTTACAGAGTTCTCTTGTTGGGCATAATATTATTGAGGCGAAATTGGAATCGCTTAAAATAGCCTTTTGAATTAGAGGAATACCGAAAGCTGCTGTTTTACCAGTACCAGTTTGTGCTAATCCAATTAAGTCAATATCAGTATCCAGAAGATAGGGTATTACCTTTTCTTGTATCTCAGTCATCTGAACAAATTTTAAATCCCTAATAGATTTTAAGATGTTTTTATTGAGATTGATTTCTGTGAAGTTCAAGAGAATTAATTTAAGATGCGCAAAGATAAGATGATTAACAACAAAATGATGAAAATGAGTTATTAATTAATCTTTTTGTTAATTTTACAATAAGTATTACATGTGTTAAAAAAACTAGTATTTCTTTCACTTTTTCTAATAATTCATCTACATGCATATTCACAAAATGCTTGTAGTAATTGCTCTGAATATTCTCTTTCTGAGAATTGGTCGAAATTACTTGATTGTCTAGATTCGGAGATAAAAAAAACAGATCATCATTTTGATTTTCTGTGCCGAGCTAACCTCTACGGTGTTATCTTTGAAAACGCTGACTCAGTCCTTTTCCAGAGTAAATTCATTAAGAAAGAAGAATTTCAAAAACTTGCACTTGATGATTTAGATATAGTAATCCAAAAGCAACCTACATTCGCTGTAACATATAATATTAGAGCAGCTGTAAAAAAGGTAATGGGAATTGATTATTGTGAAGATTTGAAGATGTTCTGCAATCTAACTCAGAACTGTGAGGAATACGAAAAAAAATGTGGTGATGAATCTAAAAAATAAAAATATACTCTTAACCGGTGGAAGTCTAGGAATAGGAAAAGAAACTGCTAAGTATTTAACTGACAAAGGTGCTAATGTATTAATTACTGGTAGATCACTTGAAAGACTCAAAAAATCTGCATCCTACAATAATGCAAAAACACTAGTCTTTGATATATCCAACTTAAAAGAAATTAAAGAAAAAGCAAAAGAGTGTATTGATATTTTTGATGGAAAAATAGATGTATTGATAAATAACGCAGGCACTGGAGCTTACAGATCATTAGATCAAATAAATATTGAGGATTTTCAAAAAGTATTTAATACCAACGTAATTGGTTTATCACTACTTACAAAAGAAATTGCTGAGCTTATGAAAAGTAAGAAATATGGCACAATAATAAACATAGGTTCGACTGCTAGCTTGCGGGGATACAAAGGTGGAAGTATTTACTCTGCATCTAAATTTGCTGTCCGTTCCCTTACTCAGTGCTGGCAAGCTGAACTGAGACCTTTTAATATTAGAGTATGTCAAGTAAACCCCAGTGAGGTTCCAACTGCCTTTGCAAATAAGGAAAGGATCGAGAGAGATGAAGTTAGTAACAAGTTAACAGTCAAAGAGATAGCACATGCAATAACTTCAGCAATCGAGATGGATGACAGAGGATTTATTAATGAGTTAAATGTCTGGGCGACAAATCCTTTTTAATCTATTTTAACTTTTCCAAGTACTTATTGTAAGACTCTATTTCTAAAACTTCCTTGTTCCAAGTACCGAGAACAAGTAGTTCTAGCCTATTATCGATTAGTTGCTGAATATCATCTCTATATTGTTTGTATGACATATAATCTGTAGAAGTATATGAATTCCACTTATTTTGGAAGAAAGAAAGTGGATTAAACCAATAACAAATCTCAACTAAACTATTTTTTTTCTGATTATGAATTTCAATTTTTTCTATCGCATTAATATTTAAATGGTTAGCAATAGCAGACATTCCGTTTCTGACAATCTCTCTACTTATCACTGAGTCCTTAGCATGGGCACTACTTTTTAAATCTGGGTATATATTTATTAGATCATCATATAATTCTTCCTTTGATTTTTTAAATATTGCATACGTCTCTTCACGATTGGCATCAAGAAAATCAGTCATGTAGTTAGTTGGATATCTTAAATTTGAGTACTGATGAGCAGCGCCTGGAACTATTACATAAAAAATTAGCCACACAGTGATCATCTTAAACGCAATTGAAAAACTACTATTACTTAATTTTATTATATAATAAAAAGTTACAAAAAGAATAAAAATATAAATATTCACAAGAACTACTAGCTTTAGTAAATCAGAGTCAATAGATTGATTGATTACACCAACTAATAACAGTAAAATATTAACAAATGACGAGACTAAAAAAATATAGAAAATCAAACGATTAATAATCCATTTGTTGTAGCTACCGATTTGGTTTAAAATCAAATTATTAATTTTTAAATCCTTTTCTAGGCCAAAAATATTATGAAGCAAGATGATAAGTAGAAGTGGTAATAAGTATAGTATTAAAAAAGAAAAATCAACATTTCCGTTCACTAATCTTTCAAAATTAGATATTTCCTCGATTACATCACTGTCCATTGTTGAACTCCAAATGGATAGTTTATGATAAAATCCATATTGCTCGGATTGACCAACGCCAAGAGGTAATAAAGGAGATGGGGTCTTATATGCATGAGTTGGTGTATATCTTATTGCCCAATAAGGATTTCTTACATCAACCCAGCTCCTATCCTCAGGGCCATAGGTTTCGCCTTTAAACCAATTGGTTACCTTGTCAATAGTTTCTTGCTCAACAAATTTTACCTCATCAATCGTTTTAATCTGTTTATTGTAAAGATTAAATCCTGAAATAATAGAGTAAGTACAAGCTAAAAAGAAAAAAACAAAACTGTAAAGTTTAGCTTTGCTTCTTATAAAATGATTAAACTCGTAAAAAATTATATTTTTTTTAAACATCTATTTTCGCTTTTTTTGTTGAATAAAAAACAAGTGAAAATGAAATAAATAACCACAACAAAAGAATTATAATATCGGTTAAATATTTTTTATAAAAACTTTTAAATGATGGACTGGTGTAACTGAAATCTTTTACAGAACGAAAAAATTCGTTGCTAGCTTTCCATCCTCTTTCCCCTGTCTTAGATCCACCAAATGCATATTCATCATTTAATGTTTTTATAAATATTCTTCTATAATTTTTAGTCTCTTTCAAAAAATGTAAATGATGATACATATCAGTACCTGAGTAAGCCATACTTAGACTTTGAACTGCAGCAAAAGGGTTAATAACTCCACTAAGCTGATAACTCTTTTTTTGCAGCTCTAATTTCTCATATAAACTTCCAAAGTGCTTATCCCATACCATATTTCCATACTCCTCATCCTCTTGCATTAAAATACCGGAAAAATTGATTGGCAAATCACTTAGATTCTCAACATTATATTTCTCCAAAGTTTCCTTTTCCAATGCATCTCTTCTTTCTCCTCTTGGATTATGACCATCGATGCCTTTAGATCTATCCTCAAGCATCGCTTCCTTAAACTCAGCTCTAGTTGGTAGTGGTATTAACTTTTCTGAAGTATTGCTGGCAATAGTTGGTAAAAAAATAGTCCATAACACCCAAATTAATATTATGAGAGACAATGATGTGGTACTATTATTAAATAATACAGAGAGGCTAATTGTTAAGCTAACTAATATAAAATAATAAGTTGAAAATGATATAAGCAAATAAATTAATCTTGATAAAACATCTTCGTTCAAACCACTATCAACAAATATTAATTGAACTATGATTGTAGTTGTTAGAAAAATTAAGCCTATGAACCATATAGTTATCGACTTTGCAAAAACAATTTTTCTCAGACTTAGTCCTTGAACCAATAATAACTTTAATCTACCTGAACTTCTTTCACTTGTATATGAACTAAAAGAAAGAAAAATCAACAACAGAGGTATAATAAATTGCAACACTAAAGCAGGTTTTAACTTACCAAACTTTGAAACTACCAAAGATTGGGAGGACTCTGAAAATGCAATATCATTTTGTCTATGGCCTTCAAGTCGTAATACATTACCAGTAACTGAATTAACTCCGTCATCAATGCTATTTAACACTGATAAGGGTTTGAATGCATAAGTGCCATAATGAGCAGCACTATGAGGATTACTTGCTTCCATATCATCCCACTGGGCTCTAATATGCTCATGAGCGTCCTTTTGAGCAACCAGCTGCTCTTCGTTTTGAAGAATAGAAAAATAGGTTACAATTGATAAAAAGAAAAAGAAAAAGACACCAAGAGAGAAAAATAATTTGTTTCTAAAATACCCTTTAAATTCATTTAAGAATATATCCTTCATATTTAAGCTTGCATGTAAGTCAAGTAGATGTTTTCCAACTCTTTGGATGTTACCTCATTAGATTTCATTTCTTTAATCAAACAACCTTTTCTAAGAATTCCAATCTTGTCACATGTTTCTCTAACTCGAAATATATCATGAGATGCCATTAAAATTGTAGCTCCTTTTGACGATAGTTTCTTTAGGATTTGAGAGAGTTCATTACTAGCTACAGGATCTAGTCCACTCGCTGGCTCATCAAGAAGGTAAACTTTTGCGTTCTTTGCCAATGCAATTGATATACCCACTTTCTGTCTCATTCCTTTTGAGTATTCTGATACTCTTTTGCTATGAAATTCTTTTTCTAAGCCACATTCAACTAAGAAATCGGTTAGCGTGTTATAATCAAGTATAATATCAGCTATTCTGCAAAAATAATCTAGATTTTCAATGCCTGTTAGGTATGGATATAAATTAACGTTTTCGGCGATATAACCGATTTGACTTTTTTCAATTATTTTGTTCGTTCTGCTATTAAGAATTTTAATTGAGCCACTATCAGGACTTGTAAATCCCAAAAGCATATTTAATGTTGTTGATTTTCCTGCTCCATTTGCCCCAAGTAAGCCGTAAATCTCACCAGATAATACTTCCATACAAAGATTATCAAGAGCCTTGTGATTTCCATATGTTTTGGAAACTTTATCTACTTTAATCATAGTTTATTTTTTAATCAACATGCTTTATTCTGGCAACTGGCCATGAATCATGTGAAGCTTTTTTCCAACTTTCATTAGCTATTTCGATATCTGTACTTAAGCATTTATCAAGTTCAGCCTTTATGGATTGTTCATCCATTTCTTGACCGATAAAAACAATCTCATTTTTTCTATCTCCAAATGTTTTGCTCCAACCTTTCTCTATTTCTTTTTGGTTCTCAACAAAAGAGATGTATTGAATTCTCTCATCAAATGACATACTACTCCACCAAACTCCAGCACTATCAGCTCTGAGTGAACCACCTGCCTGACTCCAAGTAAGTGCTTGCTCACTTCTAGAGGAAAGCCAAAATAACCCCTTACTTCTAATAATATTTGTTGGAAATTTATTTTGAACGTAAAACCAAAATCTATCTGGGTCAAAAGGTTTTTTACTCTTATAAACAAAAGAACTTATTCCATACTCATCTGTTTCTGGTGTGTGCTCATCCTTTTCTAATTCTTCAATCCATCCAGAACTTTGCTCAGCGGTCTCAAAGTCAAAGAGACCCGTATTTAATATTTTTTTTGGACTAACTTTAGAAAATGTAGATTCAATAATCTCAGCTGATGGATTGAGCTTTTTAATGGCTGATTTTAAAACTCCCAAATGATCAGCATCAACTAAATCAGTTTTATTTAAAATAATCACATTAGCAAATTCAACTTGATCGGTCAATAGGTTAACAATTGTTCTGTGATCATCATCTATATCAGTTAACTGTCTGTCCATTAGTGTTTCCGGACTTCCAAAATCTTTGAAAAAGTTAAAGGCATCAACTACAGTTACCATGGTATCAACATAGCTAAATCTTGATAAATCTATACCATTTTCCTCATCAACAAATGAAAAGGTTTGGGCAACCGGTACAGGCTCACTTATTCCAGTGCTTTCAATGAGTAAGTAATCAAATCTATTCTCTTTTGCTAATCTTTCTACCTCAACCATTAAATCCTCCCTTAATGTGCAACAAATACAACCATTACTCATTTCAACTAATTTTTCTTCCGTTCTTGACAAGGTATTTTGACTTTTTACAAGCTCAGCATCTACATTTATTTCACTCATGTCGTTAACAATTACAGCTACTTTTAAATTTTCTTTATTATGTAAGATGTGATTTAGTAGTGTTGTTTTTCCAGCGCCTAAAAATCCACTTAACACAGTTACTGGTAACTTATTTTTCATTGCCTTTTTTTTTGTAAAAATAGTTAAAATAAAAAAAACGCAACTAATTTGCGTTTTTTTATTAAAAATGTAGAATTTTATGCTAATTCTCTTATTTTCT
>CACJWV010000029.1 GCA_902597195.1 uncultured Bacteroidota bacterium
AAATTATAAGCAACAAAGACTTAGATCAGAAAAAGAGAGAAGAATATGCTGAGGTGTTAAAGAATATTGAAAACCCTGAAATAATACAAGAATCAAACTATTTGGCAGTCAACAAAAGCCCATATAAGCTAAATTTGCTAAACGATCATATGCTTGTTTTTGTAATGCCAAAAGAAAACAGCGACATGAACTATTTAATGAGTATTTTTTCAGACTTTAACAAAAAAGAATTTTCTACTCAAACCATTGAGGTTAGCTCTTTGATGATGGGCCTAGACCAACACATATTAATCATAAAAACATACATGGACTACAAGGGATCGCTCAACTATGAGCTAAAGGCCTTAGCAGATAAGGGGGTTATGAAGGAAATGTTAAAATTAAATTTTGAAAAAATATTAATTTCAAAAGATAACTTTTCAGACTTTTATAAAGACAAAGACTTGCAAGGCTACAAAGATTTTTATAACAAAAACTACCCAGCCATTTAATAAAACAAATTTCTTAGATTTGCCAAAAACAAAACAAGATGTTTACAAATAAAAATGAATCAATGGTAAAAAATGATTTTAGCCCAGCCATTAACATGATTGGGTCCGGTACAATTATCACAGGTGATATTCAGTCTAAGGGGGATATCCGTGTGGACGGAACGCTAAAAGGCTCTATAAACACAGAAGGGAAGGTTGTGTTGGGAGCCAATGGAACTATAGAGGGTGATGTTATTTGCCAGGACGCTGATATTTCAGGAACGATAAACGCTAAAATTACTGTGTCAAAACTACTTTCATTAAAAGCAACAGCAAGGCTAAATGGAGATATTGTTACAAGCAAACTCTCTATTGAGCCCGGAGCAACATTTACAGGCTCTTGTAGTATGGGTGCCGTTATCAAAGACATTAAAAACGTTGAAAAACCTGAAAAAAAGGAAAGGTCAGCCTAAGAAATATGTAATGTTTTCCTCGATTGCGCTGCAAATGGGGGTAATAATTTTTATAGGAACGTGGCTTGGTCAAAAAACAGATGGTGTTTTTGGAAGCAATCAGTTTTTTACTATATTTTTTTCCTCAGCATCTGTTTTTATTTCACTTTATTACATGTATGTAAAAACAAAAAATGAATCTTAATCTAAGACTAGCCCTTTTAGTTGTCAATATTGGTGCCATATATTTTTTCCAAGTAAAAGAACTGCTATACTTTGCTGTGAGTTCTCACCTATTTCTTTTTGCTCTTGATGTTTTTACTCAAATGTATGAAAAGCGGCTTAACAACATTAGAAAACCTTTGTTGGCATTATCAATAAATTTTTTTAGAATTGTTTTTTGCCTTGTCTTTTTACTGCCTCAAATTTCATCTTCAAACACAGAAAGAAAAATATACATTATTAATTTTTTTCTCATTTATTTTGTTCTGTTAACAATTAATTTAATAAATAAAAAAAAACATTTAAATAAAAGCTAAAATTGACAAGCCTTAATATAAATAAAAAGTTAATTTTGTCTTGTTTTAATATAATTTAATGACTCACAATAAAAACAAATTAGCAGCTCTGATTTTTCTGTTTTTATGTCCACTAGTCTCTTTTTCAGGAGACCCAAAACCACTAAAAGAAGGTGAGATTTACAACCCCGTTCCTGCAATTATGCATCATATTGCTGATTCTCACGAGTGGCATCTTTGGGGTGAGGGTAAAAAGTCTGTTTCAATACCCCTTCCTTTAATATTATTTTGTGACGGGAAACTAGATGTTTTCTTCTCTTCTAAGTTTCATCATGGGAAAAAAAACGTAAAAATCGAAGATCGTGAATACGCGTTGGATCACGGACATTTAGTTGAGGTTAATAATAAAGAGTTTGTAGACCTTTCTATTACAAAGAATGTTGCATCTATGTTGTTATCTGTGATGGTGCTTCTTCTCCTGTTTGTAGGCGCTGCAAGAAAAAGCAATAAAGATAAAGCCCCTAAAGGCCTGCTTTCTTTTTTAGAGCCGCTTGTTCTTTTTGTAAGAGACGACATTGTCAAGCCAAACATAGGTCATGGCTACAAAAAGTACGTACCATATTTACTTACGCTATTCTTTTTTATACTGGTTAATAACCTTTTAGGCCTTATTCCTGCCGCAGCAAATTTAACCGGTAATATTGCAGTTACTCTAGTTTTATCTTTCATAACTTTAATAGTAACCAATCTTTCAGGAAACAAAACATATTGGGGGCATATTTTTAACCCTCCAGGTGTCCCATTGGCTTTGATGCCAATAATGATACCCATTGAGATAGTTGGAATATTTACAAAACCATTTGCTTTAATGATAAGGCTATTTGCAAATATTTCTGCAGGGCACATCATCATTATGAGTCTTATTTCTTTGATTTTTATGGCTCAGAGTGGTTTAGGAAATGCAGGCGCTTTTGGTGTTGCGCCGGTATCAGTTCTATTCGTACTGTTTATGTACTTTATAGAAGTGCTTGTTGCTTTTTTACAGGCATACATTTTTACTTTGTTAACCTCTTTGTTTATAGGATTAGCGACAGTAGAACACCATTAAATTAAATTATTAATAACTAAAAACAAGAAAATGGAAATAACAGGAATCGCAGCAATTGGAGCTGGTTTGGCAGCAATCGGAGCAGGTATTGGAATTGGAAGAATTGGTGGCTCTGCACTTGAAGCTATGGCTAGACAGCCAGAGCATTCTGGAATGATACAAACCAACATGATTATTGCTGCAGCACTAGTAGAAGGTGTAGCGTTATTTGGCGTTGTAGTTGCATTATTGCAAGGCTAAAAATTATTAATTAATTAACTAGCCATAACGGTTGGTTATGGCTAGTTATACAAAAACAAATTATATGGACCCAATGGCTTTAGTAACACCAGCGATAGGTCTTGTCTTCTGGACAAGCGTGGTGTTTATATTATTAATATTTATTTTGAAAAAATTTGCATGGAAGCCTATTCTAGATTCTGTAGACAAAAGAAATAAAAACATTGAAGACGCATTACAGTCTGCAGAAAATGCAAAAAAAGAGATGGAAAACCTCACCGCAGATAATGAAAAAATATTGGCAGAGGCAAAAGCTCAAAGAGATTTTATTTTAAAAGAGGCTCGTGAAATGAAAGAAAGCTTAATAAAGGACGCAAAAGAAAAAGCAATCTTAGAAGCAGAGAAGATAATGGACGATACAAGGGAACAGATTCATAATCAAAAAATGAAAGCGATAACAGAGCTTAAAAACCAAGTAGCTGACTTGTCTATTGAAATTGCTGAAAAAATCATAAAAAGCGAACTTAAAGACAAACAAGCTCAGAAAAAACTTGTTGTTGATGCAATGCAAGACAAAGATTTAAATTAATGAAAGACTTTAAAGTATCTAATAGATATGCAAAAGCTCTGCTAGAGCTAGCTATTGAAACTAACAATTTGGAAGATTGTTACTCTGATATGAATACAATTTTGACAGTCTGTCAAGATTCTAAAGAATTTTATTTGCTTTTAAAAAGCCCTATAATTAAGACCGATAAGAAAATAATTATAATTGAAGAAGTATTCTCCAATAAATTATCCGAACTTACCAACGGGTTCATAAAAATAATTACAAGCAAAAAGAGAGAAGCAATACTAGACTCAGTAGCAAAAAGTTTTATCTCTCTATACAAAGAGAAGAAAAACATAATATCTGCAAAATTAGTTACAGCTACAGAGATCGATAACGAAACAAGAGAAGAGGTGTTAGATTTTATAAAGAAAAAGGGGCATAAAAATGTAGATCTGCAGGAAAAAATTGATAAGAGTATAATTGGGGGAGCAATAATTAATATTGGCAACAAGCAAATAGATGCTAGTGTTTCTAACAAGATTAATGAAATGAAGCAAAATTTTAGTGTAAACTTATATGAACAAAACTATTTAAATAAACAAATATGGGAGAAGTAAAACCGGCTGAGGTATCAGCTATTTTAAGAAAACAACTATCAGGATTTAATACTGAATCAAAACTTGAAGAAATCGGAACTGTATTGCAAGTAGGAGACGGTATAGCTAGAATATATGGTTTAAATAATGCACAGTCTGGAGAATTGGTCCAATTTCAAAACGGCCTACAGGCAATTGTCCTTAACCTGGAAGAAGACAATGTTGGCGCTGTACTTCTTGGGCCTTCTAAAGGAATCAAGGAGGGCGACACTGTTAAAAGAACAGGAAAAATCGCATCAATTAATGTTGGTGAAGGGATGCTTGGAAGGGTTGTAAATACTTTAGGAATGCCTATAGATGGTAAGGGCCCAATTGAAGGCGAAACTTTTCAAATGCCTATTGAAAGAAAAGCACCAGGGGTTATTTACAGACAACCAGTAAACGAGCCTTTACAAACAGGAATTAAAGCTGTTGATGCTATGATACCGATAGGAAGAGGGCAGAGAGAATTAGTGATTGGAGATAGGCAAACGGGGAAAACAGCTGTTGTAATTGACACAATCATTAACCAGAAGGAATTCTACGACAAAGGTGAGCCTGTATTTTGCATCTATGTTGCTGTCGGACAAAAAGCCTCAACAGTTGCGGCAATCGCAAAGACATTACAAGAAGCGGGCGCACTTGAATATACTGTAATTGTTTCAGCTAACGCAAGTGACCCCGCACCTCTTCAATTTTACGCTCCTCTTTCAGGAGCTGCAATCGGAGAGTATTTTAGAGATACAGGAAGACCCGCCTTAATAGTTTATGATGATTTGTCAAAACAAGCTGTTGCATACAGAGAGGTTTCACTACTTCTAAGGAGACCTCCAGGCAGAGAGGCTTATCCAGGAGATGTATTCTATTTACATTCTAGATTGTTAGAAAGAGCGGCAAAAGTCATAAATGATGATAAAATAGCTTCTCAAATGAATGATCTTCCCGAGTCTTTAAAATCAAAAGTAAAAGGAGGGGGTTCATTAACAGCGTTACCGATTATTGAAACACAGGCGGGAGATGTGTCCGCATATATACCAACTAATGTAATTTCAATTACCGACGGTCAAATCTTTCTTGAGTCAAACTTATTTCTTTCAGGGGTAAGGCCGGCAATTAATGTAGGAATATCAGTTTCTAGAGTAGGTGGGTCCGCTCAAATTAAATCAATGAAAAAAATAGCAGGAACACTTAAATTAGATCAGGCGCAGTACAGAGAATTAGAGGCTTTCGCAAAATTTGGATCAGACCTTGATGCAGCAACAACAGCTGTAATTGAAAAAGGAAAACGAAATGTTGAAATTTTGAAGCAAGGCCAATATTCCCCCTTAAGAGTAGAGGAGCAAGCAGCTATAATTTATTGTGGAACAAATGGCTTGTTAATGGATGTTCCTGTTTCTAAAATAAAGGAGTTTGAGAAGGAGTACATTTCTTTTTTACACACTAAACATCAAGATGTGTTAGATCAGTTGGCGTCAGGTAAATTAGATGATAAAATAACATCATGTTTAGAAAAAGCAGTAAATGAATTAGCCCCAAAGTATAAGGAAAATGCCTAATTTAAAAGAAATAAAATCTAGAATAACATCTGTAAAGTCTACGATACAGATAACCTCAGCAATGAAAATGGTTTCTGCCGCCAAGTTGAAAAAAGCTCAAGATGCTATAATACAATTAAGACCATATTCAAATAAGCTAACTGAAATAATGTCATCAGTATCATCAGCTTCAGAAGACAGTTCTCAAAACAAATATTCAGAAGTAAGAGAGGTTAATAAAATTTTACTTGTTCCAATTACATCTAACAGGGGCTTATGCGGTGGTTTTAATGCAAATATTATAAAAACAACAATTGAGATAGAAAAAGAGTTAAACTCTAAGTCAGAGTTAACAATACTTTCTATCGGAAAAAAGTCATCAGAGTTTTTTAAAAAAAACAAGTACAATGTTCATTCAACTCACGATGATGTTTTTCAAGATGTTAACTACGAAGATGTATCAAAAATCGCAGAACTGATATTAAATGATTTTGCAAATGAAAAATTTGATAAAGTTATTTTAGTTTATAATCAATTTAAAAACGCCGCAACTCAAATTGTTATGCAAGAGGATTTCTTACCACTTAATAAAACTCAATCTGAAAATAGCCAAGAAGCTATTGACTATATTTACGAGCCTGGTAAGGATGAAATTTTAAACGAATTAATACCGAAATCATTAAAAACACAACTCTTTAAAGCAATATTAGACTCAAATGCATCAGAGCACGGGGCTAGAATGACAGCAATGCATAAAGCTACAGACAATGCCACTGAACTAAAGAACGAATTAACACTTTCATATAATAAAGCAAGACAAGCTGCAATCACCGGAGAAATACTTGAAATTGTTGGTGGAGCAGAAGCTCTTAACGAATAAGCTCAGTTAATACCTTTTTATATATTTACAATTAAAATTGTGTGAAATGAACAATCTATTAATTTCCAACAAAGAGCTTATTACAACTATTACTATTAATAGGCCTAAACAACTAAACGCCCTAAACATTTCTACAATCAAAGAGCTTGGAAAAACCTTCAACAACTTGCAAAATGATAAAAATACAAGAGTTATAGTTTTAACAGGAGCTGGGGAAAAATCTTTTGTAGCTGGAGCAGACATAAAAGAGTTTAGCAATTACGACAACAAACAAGGCACAGATCTATCACGAAGCGGTCATTTAAACCTATTCAACTTAATTGAAGATTTTCCAAAACCAGTCATTGCAGCTATAAATGGATATGCATTAGGAGGGGGTCTTGAGCTTGCATTATCTGCACATATTAGAGTTGCATCGAAAAATGCTAAGCTTGGGCTTCCAGAAGTTTCGCTCGGTGTAATTCCCGGCTACGGAGGAACGCAGAGGTTAACAAATTTAGTTGGAAAAGGAAGAGCAATGGAATATATATTAACAGCCAAAATGATTGGGGTTGAAGACGCAAAGCATAGTGGTTTAATAAACGAATATTGTGAGCTAGAAGAACTCTTGCCCACTTGTGAAAACATAGCTAGAAAAATTATTAAAAACTCTCCAAGAGCAATCTCAAGGGCAATAAAATGCATAAATGCGAGTTTAAAGAATGAAAGTGGGTTTGAAACTGAAATCGAGGAGTTTGGTAAATGTTTTCAAACAGACGACTTTATTGAAGGGACGAACGCTTTTCTTGAAAAAAGAAAACCAAAATATAATTGATTCAATTAAAAAAATTAGCCGGTCAAACAGCCATATACGGAGTTAGTAGTGTTATAGGTAGGCTATTAAATTATTTACTTACACCTATTCTAACAAGACCTGAAATAGGAGGATTCAACCCTGGAGAGTATGGTGTTATTACAGAAATGTATGCCTACCTTGCATTTCTTATTGTTTTTTTAACATACGGCTTGGAAACTGCATTCTTTAGGTTTAAACAAAAAAATGAAGATAAAAAACATGTTTACAGCACAGCTTTAATCTCTTTACTACTATCTTCAGCACTATTTG
>CACJWV010000030.1 GCA_902597195.1 uncultured Bacteroidota bacterium
TAGGTGAAGACTACATAAAAAATTGCATTAAAATTTTACAAACTTTAGAGCCAAAAGGTGTTGGCGCTTCTGATTTAAAAGAATGTATACTGATCCAGCTTCAATTACTTGAAAAAAATGAGATATCAGAAAAGTCAATTGAAGCTGTAACTGACTTTTATGAGGGTTTTATGAATAAAAAGTATGAGTCATTATGTGAAAAGTTAAAAATAGACTTAAATACTCTAAAAAAAATTTATCAGCAAATTGAAAAATTAAACCCTTTTCCAGGTAAAAGTTTTGATACAGATGAAGTGAAAAACAACTATATCGTGCATGATTTTTCTATTTTAAATATAGGTGGAAAGCTAGAAATGAAAATTGAAAAAGGTCATAATATTAATCTAAATATTAGTTCTTATTATGAAAACCTAATACAAGAAACTAAAGATAAGGAAGCAAAAAAGTTCTTAAAAGAAAAGATTGATAAGGCTGTGTGGTTCAAAGAATCACTAATAAAAAGACAGATAACCTTAAAAAAGGTAATTAAAGCCATTATGTCTTTACAGGAAAGTTATTTTTTGTCAGGAGATATATCTGCATTGAAACCCATGAAGCTTGCAGACGTTTCTGAACTTATAAACATGGACGTTTCAACTGTTTCAAGGGTCTCAAACGGAAAATATATAGAAACTTCTTTTGGGAGTTTTTTGATGAAAGAACTGTTTTCTGAAGCTTATAAAAAAGAAAATGGTGAAAGTGTTTCAAACAAGTATGTTAAAATGCTACTAAAAGACATTGTTGAGAAAGAAAATAAATTAAAACCCTTTAACGATGAAAAAATTGTTGAAATTTTAGAAAAAGATGAGTTTTTTATTTCGAGAAGAACGGTTGCAAAATATCGTAAAGAGTTAAAAATTCCTAATGCTAGACTGAGGAAGTCCATTATATAGATGCATTATTTTTCTTATTTGTTCCACCCTGTTTTCATTCCCCTAATGGTCTTCATGTTTATTCATCTTGGAAACAAATTCTTCGTTTATCCTATTCAAAATCATTTAAGCTATTTTTATCTCATATTAACCTTCACAACAATTATTGCTCCTTTATCAATAATAGCATTGAAAAAAAAATATGGAATCATTGATTCGTATGAGATAAATAATCACAAAAAAAGACATCATGCTCTTTTTCCTGCACTTATTTGGAACTGTGTTTGTTACTACCTAGTTCGTGGCTTATTATATTTTTCTGTTGAACTAAACATTATTTTTATTACTCCAATTGTTTTGATTTTTATTTGTTTGATAATCTCTAACTTTTGGAAAATCAGTATACATATGACAGCTTTAGGTGGAGCAACCGGAATATTTTATTACCTGTCGATTACTTACAATGAATATTTTTTAATTTTTTGCTTTTTTGTTGTCATTTCAGGATTAGTTGCAAGCTCAAGGCACCTCAAGAAAGCTCACGGTTTCACTCAAATATACTCAGGCTATATATTAGGTGCATTAGTTTTTTTCCTTTTAATTAATATTTAAACTATTTAAAAAACCTCAACACTTCTTATTCTTACTTTCCTCTCCAAAACATATTCTATATTATAGATTGCTTCATCTTTGTTTTTTGGTATTTCCAAAGTACTATTATATTCGCCAAAAGGCATTAACTTAATATCTATTTGATCATTTTCAAAAAATTGTTGTAAAACATAAGAGTCATAAGATTTGATATAATTTTTTACACTTGAGATTCTTCTTTTTGATAAAGCTTGATTATATAAACTCTCGAACAATGGACTTGCGTAACCCTCGATTGTAATCGATATGCTTTTCCCCTGTTTAACTAAGATGATTATCTGATCAATAAGATTATTGAATTTATTAAAGTTTTTAATCAATGAATCTTCAAAAAAGCTAATGATTTGATTATTTCTATTAAAATCATAATACTGATTTTTTAAAAGGTAATAATCAACGTAAGACTCATAATAATCTTTATTGGTAGTTGTATCTAATGTGCAGCAATCAGGCTGATCATTATGAAAATATAAATTAATTGGCAATTCAAATTTTTGACTAAATTTTAATTTATCATCTCTAGAAAATCCTTTTTTTAAGACATAAATATCGCTACAACAACTTATCGAATCACTACAATTATATCTACTAGATGAAAAATAAGAAACGGTATCGCTAATGACCGAAAAATAGGTTTCATCATATATAGAGTTAATCTGTGAGTAAGGTTTCGATGATTCCCATTTATTTAAAAAACCTGGTGAATAATATATGTCAAACCCCGTTGATAAATCTTGGTTTGAACTGTAGTACATAAGTTCCCGAGAAGTGTCATAAAAAGGAGTTATTTCATCATGTTCTGAATTAATTACAGGTCCTGCATTTATTGGCGAACTGTATGTTCCATCTTCATTTTTAAAAGAAAACCATATATCCAAACCTCCATAACCTCCTTTTCTGTCGCTAGAAAAATATAAAACTTTTCTATTATTGTGAACAACGAAGAACGGATTGGTATTATTATAATTTTTTTCGTTTATGCCCTTTGGAAGGAGTTTAAACTTCCTAACATTTGTAATGTTTTCCAAATATGAAATCTTACATGATTTAGCATTTTCACAAATACTAAAATATCCTGAATTATTATTTTCAAAACAAAAGTTTGCAATTTTTTTATTTGAAATAAAGTTAAACTCTCCTGTCTTAAACCATTCATCTCCTTTTTTTACTGCATAAAACAAATTAGATTTCTCATTGTTTAGTTCCGTATAAATTGCAGTGCTGTCGTTAATATATCTAAAGTTAAGTTCAGAACTTTTTACAGTATTGATAGTTCCCTTAAGCTTTTCTATTTGCAAAGATTGCGAAGTAGAAAAAAAATATAAATGAATAAAAATTAAAATTAAATATAACTTGGACATTTATCTATTTTATTTTGTTTTTGTTTTTTAAAAAGATAGTAAATTAAAGTAAACTCAATAGCTCCATTATAATTGGTAGCTTTTGAAAACTCTGAAACATTAATGTCATATGAAAATGTAAGCTCATAATTATTATGACGAAATCCAGCTCCTGCAACTATTGCGTCAGAAAATCTATAACACAAAAGTGGTTTTATTATGGTTTTATTTTTAATAGTATTTCTAAAAACATATTGAAGATTAAGGCCTAGTAATGTTTCGTTCTGGCTATTTTGAAAAGAATGAAAAAAGAATGTTTCATAATTTATATCGTTAAGATTAAAATTATAAAAGTATGCGAAATTGTATTTCAATTGTAGTTTATCATCTAATGAAACTAATGATATATTAGGTTTGTTCAAATGATTTATGGATAGTCCCAGGTTGTGAGATTGATTATTATTAAAATCAAAAAAGTAATTAGTTCCAAGTGTAAAGTCAAAGTAGTTTTTTTTTGAGCTTGAAAAATATTCATATTGTTCAAAATTCAGTTCAGAAAAATTAATAGACCTTTGGTTAAAAGAAATTGCTGTGCCAAAGGAAAGGCCCTTAACAAACATAATATCTTTTGTGTAAAAAAATTTCAAGCTATTATTATTTAGGCTAGCGTTTCCAGAATTATCAGATAAGAAATTAATACCCAAGGAGCCTATATTTCGAACTTCTTGGAAGTAAGCAGATGCAGAAAATGTTTTAAATGGTTCTGCAACACTTTGCCATTGACTCCTTGATTGAACTTTAAATGCATAATCGCTGACAATTTTTTGAATAAAACAAGGGTTAATTAACAGTTCGTTGTCTGAAATTTGTGAAAAGTGAGTGTCTTGCGCTCTACAAATAATTGATGAAAATATTAACATGCAAAAAATAATTCTTTTCATCTAATAAGATTAATGTTTCCTTTATATATAAATTCTTTATTTCCGTAACATCTTATATTAAGGTAAAAGTCAAAAACCTGATTTGTCAAAACATTTCCATCATATCTTCCATCCCAGTAGTCAAAAATATTTTTTGATTCAAAGACTTTTTGGCCCAGTCGATTATAAATTAGAATATGAAACCTTTCAACTACACCGTCATAATCTGTGACTCTATAAAAATCATTTATCTGGTCCCCATTTGGAGAAAATGCATTTGGAATATCTATCTTTGATAGGTCGCAGTTATAATCTCTTACCTTAATAAATATAGAATCTTTTTCAACACATCCATTATTATTTACTTCGACAAAAAACATTTCATCTGAATACAGATTCAATGTAAATGATTTGTTTTGATTGTTATTTGACCATGAATATGGAAAGTCTGTTAATAGGCTTAGTGTTATTTCTTGACCGTAGAATATTAAAGAGTCACTTACCCATAGTGAGTCAATAGTTGGTCTTTGAATAACTTCTACGTAAATAGAGTCATTAATTTTACAACCCAAGTTATTAATTACTTCAACCTCATAATACTTTGAAAATTCTGGAATAACATATGCTTGTGAGGAATCTGCTCCAAATGATGAGATGCTTTCGTTCCAGTTGTAAGATTGAATTGGGTTTCCTGGCACTAAATTATTAACAATTATCAAGCTGCTGTCTCCAAAGCAAATACTATTATCACCATCTAAAGATATACCAATATTTTCTGACTTAATTGAGACACTATCTCTACTAAAGCAATTCCCATTATCAGCTCTTACAAAATATGTCATAACCTGTATCGCTTTAATACTGTCTCCCGAACTTAAAATATTAGTAAAATTAAAATCACTTGACCAAATAAAATTTGCACTACTATCATTTGAAACTGCAGTTAAAATAATTGAATCATTACAGTAAGATGTGTCATCACTAGCTAACACACTAATGTCATCTACATTCACTTTTTGAATTATCGTGTCAAAACAGCTGTTATTATAGTTGATTACTAAAGTATATTCAATTGTGGAATCAATATTGGTAAATGGTCTTTGAATGTTGTAAGAGCTTAACCCGTTAATGGGGCTCCAAGAGTAACTCGAATTAATTGAAATTGGATTATTTAAACCAATTCTAATTTTGTCATATTTGCATTTGAAAAGCTCAGGAGCTGATTTTTTTTGATTACCGAGTATGTACAATTCTTTTTGTATTGTATCAGAAATATTGCATGAAAGTGAATCAATTGAAATAAGTCTAACCAAATAATTTCCTGTCGTGTCATAGGTGTGTATGGGCGATTGTTGATTACTTGAGTTACCATCACCAAAATCCCAATAAAATAATGTGTTAGAAATAGTATCTGTAAGATTATTAAACTGAATTGTTAAATCACAACCTATTAGTGGTGCCTGAAAATCTGAAACAACAAGAGGTGTGTTCATGTCGAACTTAAAAACCCCATTGTTACAATTTGGGCTATTATTTGTTGTTGAAACAGCTCCAGGATTTGGTTTAACTGGAAAGTCATTATTTCCGTCACAGCCAGCACAAACTGATTGATATATTACGCCTTTATTGTCAAATCTTGATGTGCCACCATCAACATGCTCTCTGCTTACATTTCCTCCAAAAAATGTTGCATAATCAACATTGTCCATACTTTCGCTGATAACCATGAAATAAAAATCATTACCATCAGTTGTGATTTGAAAGGCGCTGTCTGAAGTAGGAAGGTTTAGGGTTGAAAGCTGCCCGTTTATACTACTTCCCCAACCTGACAGATAATAACTATTACATAAATCAACCATAAATGCTGTTGGTGATATGTCAGGCGTTCCTTTCCCTGACCCTATTGCAGATGACCTTATTAGTGAGGATAAACTACTTGAAAGAGTAGAGATAAATTGTCCTGACTTTTGCGTAGATATTGTTGAGTTTTTAATAAAAAAATTACTAGTGTCATTTGTTTGTCCTAAGACGTGAACTTGATCATTTTTGGTAACATCTATAAAAAAAACCTGGTCATATAGGTCTGTACCAAAGTAGGTAGAGAAAAGGATACTGTCTGCATTATTATCAATCGTCGTTATAAAACCATCTGGGCTCAACGCATTAGAGCTATTATAACTTTGCTGAAATGCTGAAGGTGTTGTATTTAAATCTGATGATGTTGTCCCTCCACCAAATACAATATCATTATTTCTATTAAAATCAACAGAGTAAATACAATCATCACCAGAACCACCAAAATATGTGCTCCAAATAATATTTGATAAGTGTCTGTCTAGCTTAAAAATACAGCCTTCTAATCCAGAACTTAAAATAGGTTGGATTGGGTTAAGCGTGGGGAAGTCTTTGGATCTAGTACAAGTTCCCACCACTACATTGTTGTCGCTATCAATTTCTATTTCTCCCCTTACCTCGTCAGCGTAATTAAAAGTAAGTTTTGATGAATTATTTAAACCATCATTTAAATCCCCTCCAAAAAAAGTTGATGCAACTAGTTGCCCCCCACTAGAGCTTAATTTTGAAATAATTATATCAGATCCATTGGGAAAGCTAGCTCCTATTCCATTAGGTACAAAATTAGTTCCTCCATTAAAAGTTGTGTCAAAGCTAGATTCAGTAGTCGGGAAATCTTCCGATCCAGTTGTTCCAAAAATATAAAGCTCTCCTAAATCACTAACTATCATGCTATGAGGTAATTCGTCAAAACTTCCACCTAGATAAGTTGAATATATTCTTTGTGTGCCAGTATTATTGTATTTAGTTATCGCTATATCTGTTCCTCCGTTGCCAACACCTCCATTAAAGTTTAGCTGATAAGCTCCAAGCGTGGTTGGATAGCCTGGTCCAAATGAAATACTTCCAGCATATAGGTTTCCCTGTTTATCATAAGTAGCAGTATATCCAAAATTATCAGCTGAAGAACCTGAGTAAGTTGAAAAAACCAGTTCTGGATCAATTACTAAATCATAATTCTTATTGTATCCATTTGGAAAGGAAAAGCTAACAACATTATTTTTTAGTTGATATTTACAGTCTACATAGATTTTTTTACCATTAATTATTTGATATACTTCTGGTATTTTCTCCTCTACTTCAGTAAATGAAGCCTTTATAATGATAGTGTTATTTTTAGTTAATTTTATGTCATCTACATAATTATATTCAATCTGTATGTTTCCAGGATCATAGTTTTTTTCAACATGAATATCATATTTAATATTATTTCCTTCAAAATAAATTACATAGAATATTCCTTCGTACAAAGGTCTCTTGATTTTATTGTATGCCCTTGCATTCTCAACCCAATTTTCTTTAGGCCCAACATAATAATTTTCATAGTAATTACTTGGTTCAATATAATCTGTCTCATGTGACTTAATTGAGTTTATGAAACTAAGCTGGTATGAGTGAGCATCAATATAACTATCTTCAGAAAACCCCTCATGTATATCTCTTAATTTTTTTTTATCTAATAAGTTATATGTAAAGCCTCCCGTCTCAACAAA
>CACJWV010000031.1 GCA_902597195.1 uncultured Bacteroidota bacterium
TTTCCTTTTCGGTTATATTGTTAATAATTTCATTAACTAGTTCAAGTTGAATGTTTTTTGGCAGTGTTGAAAGAGCTATTAGGCTGTCTTGTAGGTAAACAATGTCTAAGTTATTAATGAGCTTGTTTAGGCTTTGAGAAGTTTCAAAAATTTCAGCATATTTTTCGTCGTTTTTATCTATATAAAAGATAGTGCTGTCATAGTAAAGACCGGCTTTTCTGTATTCCTGCTTGCTATAGTATATCTTAGCAAGGTTGTAAAAAGAGAGCGATTTTTGAACATCATTTTCAAGACTGTACCTCGTTGAATTTAAAAGACTGTTTATACAGGCAATTGTGTCCATTTCAGCAATCTCAATTTCTGAGATGGTGAAATAAATCTGGTCTAGATATTCTTTGTTTTTATCATCCCTCAACATTTTTTTTAAAGCCTCTTTTGACTTTGTTACGTTGATTCCGGTTTGAATTGCAGACTTTGCCAAATTCATTTTAGCATTAAAAGTCATTTCGTAATCTGAGCTTCCTCTAATTACGTCCTCAAAAAGTTCGTAGGCATTTTTTTGATTTCCTACTTTTTGATAAACTTGTGCTAAAATATATTTGAATCTGGACGCTTGTTTTTTGTTTGAAAGCTTAATACACTCCTTTAGCTCATCTGTTGCAAGCGAGTAATTTTGTTGTTTTAAGTAACAGTCGGCTATCGAACTATGCTTTAATAATTTTGTTTTCTTATTTAGTGTTCTTTTTTTATTAAGTTCTGTTATTACGCCCTCACAGGCTAAAAAGTCGTTTTTTTCAGAATAAGTTCTCAAGGCAAAGATTTTAGCCTCATAAGCTATCTCTGTCTTTTTGAATTCATCAACAATAAATAAGAATGTCTTTAGCGCCTCATCAAATTCTCCCTTATAAAAATAGGCCTTGCCAATCATTAAGTAGTTGTCGTCTATCCATTTGCAATACTCTTTACCCTTTATTTTCATCGAGTGCCTTTGAATAACAACAGAGCCCTTTCTTATAGCCTTGTCCATATAAGAGTGCGCTGATTTGGACGCAGAAAGGTCTTTCTCTTTAAAAACAGTAATTATTTGACTGTAATCCTCTTCTGAGTTTTCATTGATTTTATAAAGCCCCTTTTTAATGCTTTCTTTGCCATTAAAATAACCATTATATTTTGCGGTTGTATTGTGGTATTGTCTATTTACCCATCTGTTTTTCTTTGTTGAACAAGACGACAAGAGCATAATAAGAAGCAATGATTGTATTAGGAGCTGTTGTGTTGTTCGAGAATTCATTAAAACAATAACTATTATAACAGTTTTTTATTACAAATTTATCTTAAAAATAAATATGTTTATAATTTATGATATTTGTGACAAATAAAGATTAGCTAATAAGATTGGAAAAAAAGAATAAGTTTTTTCGCTTTGCCATAATAAACGACAGCAGTCTAGAGGAGGTTTTTAACATTAAGTTTTCTAGAGCTAGGTTGTTGTGGTTAACCGCTGCCATTTTGCTAGCGATTTCTGTAATTTTTATCTTGCTGCTTGGGTACACTCCCTTACGAAACTTGATGCCTGGAAAGTCTAAAACTCATGTGCAAAATGAATTGATAACGATGATTCAAAAAGCAGACTCTCTTGAAAAAAGTCTTGGCAACTATAGCCTTTACACAAAAAATCTAAAAAAAGTTCTTTCTGACAGCGTTTCTCTTGACAGTGTTCAAGATCTGTTTAAAGAGGGTTTTACAGTAAAAGAGTTTGATTTTAAACCCTCTGTTGAAGACTCTATTTTAAGAGCAGAAGTAGAGGCTGAAGAAAGCATAAGTTTAAATTCTAACTTAAAAGAAAAAAAACTGAATAGTTTTTTTATTAAACCTGTTGATGGTTTGATTACAGAAGGGTTCAACAAAAAGATTGGTCATTTTGGGATTGATGTTGTTTCAAAAAAAGGGGCTTTTATTTCTTCCATTGATGACGGAATGGTTCTGTTTAGCTCCTGGACCCACGAGTTTGGATATGTTCTTGTTATCAAGCACCAAAACAGTTTTATCTCATTTTACAAGCATAACTCTGAGGTTTTTAAATCGAAAGGGGACTATGTAAAGTCTGGAGAAACGATCGCTATAATTGGAAATTCTGGAAAATACTCAACAGGGCCTCACTTGCATTTTGAGCTTTGGAAAGGTTCTTCACCAGTAAATCCCGTGAATTATATTTTATTTTAAATGAGTTTGAAAAGTGTTCTTGCGTACCCTTTTGCATACTTTGTCAAATTAAGGAATGATAGATGGATAAAGAACCCTCTTAAGTTTCAAAAAAAGACCTTTCACAAACTAATTGAAAAGGCGAAAAAAACAACTTTCGGCATTGATCATGGTTTCGAGAACATAAAAACATACGAAGACTGGAAAAAAAATGTGCCTATTAGAGATTATGAAGGGCTTAAGGAATATGTTGATTTAGTTGTAGATGGCAAAAAAGATGTTTTATGGCCTGGTAAACCTCAGTATTTTTGCAAAACTTCAGGAACAACTTCTGGCACCAAATATATTCCCCTAACAAAAGAGGCGCTTCCGTTTCATATTAAAGCTGCTCGCGATGCAATTCTTTCTTTCATATATGAAACAAAAAAAACTTCTGTTGTAAATGGAAAAATGATTTTTCTTCAAGGCAGTCCTGAGCTGGAAAACATAAATGGTGTTTTAACTGGACGACTTTCTGGAATAACCGCGCATCATGTTCCTAAATACTTACAAAAAAATAGGCTTCCAAGTCTTGCCACTAACTGCATTGAAAACTGGGAAGATAAGGTTGATGCAATTGTGGATGAAACCATAAATCAGCCTATGAGTATAATTGGAGGCATCCCTCCTTGGGTTCAAATGTATTTTGAAAGACTTTCCAAAAAAAGCAACAAAAAGATAAAAGATTTATTTAGCAACTTCTCTCTATACATATACGGAGGTGTTAATTATGAACCTTATCGCGAAAGCATTGAATCTATTATTGGTGAAAAGGTCCCTTCTGTGGAGCTTTTTCCTGCTTCTGAAGGGTTTATAGCTTATCAAAACTCTCAAAAAGATGATGGTCTTTTGCTTTGTGTTAATCATGGTGTTTTTTATGAGTTCGTTGAGGCAAACACCTTCTTTGATAAAAAGCCAAAAAGGGTTTCTTTAGATGATGTTTCTTTAAACGTAAACTACGTTCTAATCCTCAACACAAACTCTGGGCTTTGGGGTTATAACATTGGGGATACTGTTATGTTTGTAAGCTTAACTCCTTATAAATTAATTGTAACCGGAAGGATTAAACATTTTACCTCAGCTTTTGGAGAACATGTTATTGGAAGCGAGGTTGAAAGTGCTCTTTCAGAAGCAAGCAAGATATATGATTGTAGAGTAACTGAATTTCATGTCGCACCAGTGGTTGCCCCAAAAAAAGGTGGGCCGCACCATGAATGGCTTATTGAGTTTGATAAAGAACCAGAATCTTTAATTAATTTTGCAAATGAGATTGATAAAAACATGCAAAAAATTAATTCTTATTACTTCGACCTAATAAAAGGTGGTGTGTTAGACAGTTTAAAAATTAGGGTTATCGAAAAAGGGGGGTTCGTTCAGCACATGAAAAGTATTGGTAAGCTTGGTGGGCAAAATAAAGTGCCAAGGCTTGCAAATGACAGAAGTATTTCCAACAACCTATTAAATTATGAGAAAAAAGGTTAACATAGGCATACTTGGCTCAACCGGCTCGATTGGAACACAAGCCTTACAGGTTATTAGCGAATGCAAATCAATAGATTATTCGGTAGACTTTTTAACTGCAAATAATAATTTTAAACTTTTAATACAACAGGCTATCAAACACAGGCCAAAAAGTGTCGTGATAGCTAATGAAGCTCATGTAGGGGAAATTAAAAAACAGCTCAAAGGATTAGATATATCTATCTACAGTGGAACTTCGTCTCTTGAAAAAGTTGTTGAAACCGAAACGACAAATATTGTCTTAACGGCTCTAGTTGGTTTTAGCGGATTAAAACCAACGATTAATGCTATTAAGTGTGGCAAAAAAATTGCATTAGCCAATAAAGAAACTTTAGTTGTTGCTGGCGAACTAATAATGAGCTTATGCAAAAAAGAAGGTGTTCCAATTATACCTGTTGACTCTGAACACTCAGCTATTTTTCAATGTCTTCAAGGAGAGCCTCAAAGACATGTTGATTCTTTAATATTAACCGCCTCAGGGGGTCCTTTCGTTGGGAAAAAAAGAAAAAGTTTGAAAAATATACAGGTCAGGGATGCTTTAAATCACCCCAACTGGCAAATGGGAGCAAAGATTACTATTGATTCTGCCACACTAATGAATAAAGGTTTAGAAGTGATAGAGGCAATGTGGCTGTTTGACATCAGCGCCAAAAATATAGAAGTGGTTGTTCATAGGCAGTCCATTATTCACTCTGCCGTTCGTTTTATTGACGGCTCTATAGTGGCTCAACTTGGCTACCCTGACATGAAGCTGCCTATACATTATGCATTATCATTTCCACAAAGACAGCTATCGAGCTTAAAAAAATTTGACTTCTTGGACTACCCGAACCTTTCATTTGAAGGGCCCGACTACAAAACATTTAAAAACTTGTCTCTAGCTTTTCTTGCGGCCAACAAAGGAGGAAGCGTTCCTTGCGTTTTAAATGCTGCTAATGAAATTGTTGTTCAGGCTTTTTTGGAAGAAAAAATTAGTTTTTTAAAGATGTCCGATATCATTGAAAATTGCATGGAAAAAATTAACTTTGTAAAGAAGCCTGATCTCAAATCATTAATTGATATTGATCAGGAAACTAGATTTTTAGCAAATAGCCTTATAAAATGATATTTTTAATTAAAGCCTCTCAATTGTTACTAAGCTTATCAATACTTGTTGTTTTGCATGAGCTAGGTCACTTTTTGCCTGCCAAATATTTCAAGACAAAGGTTGAGAAGTTCTACCTTTTCTTTGACCCTTGGTTTTCTGTTTTCAAAAAAAAGGTTGGAGACACTGAATATGGAATCGGGTGGCTTCCTCTTGGTGGATATGTAAAAATAGCGGGGATGATTGACGAGTCAATGGACAAAGAGCAGATGAAAAAAGAGCCAGAAAGTTGGGAGTTCCGATCAAAACCTGCTTGGCAAAGGCTTATTATCATGCTTGGCGGTGTGGCTGTTAATTTTTTGCTTGGTATTTTTATTTACTCAATGACCTTATACGCTTATGGGGACAAATACCTCCCAAACCAAAGCTTAAGCAATGGGGTGTGGTGTGTTGACGACATGGCGTATTCTCTTGGCTTTGAAAATGGTGATAAAATTATTTCGATTGACAACAAAAAGCCAGAGAGGTTTTCCTCAATTTTAGAATCCCTTCTTTTGGGTAGTGAGGTTCTAATTGATCGAGGAGGCTCATTAATTAAGATGTCTTTACCTAAAGACTTCGCAAAACAATTAATTGAAAATCAGCCATCAATGATGTTTTACCCAAGAATACCTGCTATTGTAAAAGAAGTTTTAAAGGGCTCTAGTGCCGAAAAAGCGGGTTTGTTAAGCGGGGATAAAATTATTGCCGTAAACGACGCCGAGACACTTTTTTTTGACGAACTAAAAAGGTCCTTAGAAAAATATAAAGAACAAAACGTTTCATTAACCATTAAAAGACAGGGGGGGGTTGAGTCAATAAATGTTGATGTTGATGCTGAGGGGAAAATAGGGTATCAAGCCTTAATTCCTTCTATAAGCCAGCTTTCAGAAATGGGGGTATATAAGTTAAAAACCGCCAATTTTTCCTTTTTTGAATCGCTACCTGCGGGCTACAAAAAGGCCAAAAACAAACTGGGCAGTTATGTGGATCAATTTAAATTAATACTCAAGCCAAGCACGGGAGCATATAAGGGTTTGGGTGGTTTTGGGGCAATAGGAAACTTGTTTCCAGCTGTATGGGACTGGGAGGTCTTTTGGAACCTAACAGCTTTTTTATCTCTGATGTTAGCCTTTATGAATTTGCTTCCCATACCCGCGCTAGACGGTGGTCATGTGGTTTTCTTATTATACGAAATAGTAGTTGGAAAGCCCGCGCCTGAAAAAGTAATGGAGTACGCTCAGGTTGTTGGAATGGTTATTTTATTGAGTTTGTTGGTTTATGCTAACGGTAACGATATAGCAAGGTTGTTGTTCTGATGGAAAATCTAAGCTCATACGGATTGATCATTATATTTTCTTTAACGATTATTCTTTCCTATTTTTTTAATCTAATTTCTAGCCGGTCAGGCGTTCCTTCTGTTTTAATGCTTATACTTCTCGGCATGGTTGTCAATTTTGGTTTGAATATGATGAATTATGACAAGCCTAACCTTGGCCCCATACTAGAAATTCTTGGGGTAGTCGGTTTAATTTTAATCGTGTTAGAGGCCGCTCTGGACCTAGAACTTGTTAAAAATAAGATTGGGCTTATTATCAAGTCTTTTGCCGCTGGCTTGTTAGGCCTTGCGGCTACCGCTTATCTAGGAGCTGTTGTTCTACAGGCTTTGTTTAATCTCGATTTTGAAACCTCCTTACTTTTTACCATTCCTCTTTCTGTGTTGAGCTCTGCCATAATTATTCCTAGCTTAGAAGGGCTGTCTGAGTATAAAAAAGAGTTTATGATATATGAAAGTACTTTTTCCGACATCTTAGGAATCGTTGCCTTCTACAGCGTGTTGTCGCTTGCTGAAAGCGATTCAAACTCAGGTGTTTATGGAGAGGTTGCTGGCAACTTGTTGCTCACAGTGTTTTTTGCGGTGATTATTAGTTATGTTTTAATTTATATTTTTCAGAACTTAAAG
>CACJWV010000032.1 GCA_902597195.1 uncultured Bacteroidota bacterium
GTCTTTCCTTAGATTTTAATCCATATTTGAATATATTGCTTAATTCATCTATTTCTTTAATAATTTTTGTACCTATCTTACTATACACCAAATTATCGTTAGAATTGTTAAGTATTTACAACAATTTTAAAAATAGATTATGGTAACAATTAGTGTTATTGTAACTGTTTACAATTCTGAAGATTCTATTCAGCAAGTTATTAAATCTATAAAAGATCAAACTGGAGTCGGTTCTGAATTTAACTTAGAAGTAATAGTTGTTGATGATTGTTCAACTGACAATTCATATAATTTATTAAAAGATTTGGATGTTAATCTTTATCAGAATGAAACAAATTCAGGTGGTCCCAACAAAGGTAGGAATTTAGGTATGGAAGTTGCTAAAGGTAGTTTTATTTGTTTTTGTGATCATGATGATATATGGGGAAAAGAAAAAATATTAAAAATGCTTGAACTTAGTAAGCTTGCCCCAATCATAAGCTCTGGATATACTGTCAATGATTTAGTAAATTCAAGAAAATTTGAAAGAGTTAATAGTAGCTCAGCAAAGAGATATGTAGAATACCCAAAAAATATTTCTTTTTTATCAAAGCTTACAAAAAGTAACAAAGGTCAAAATTTATATTTAGGAAGTATAATGATTCACAAAGATCTCGCAAAAATTAAATTTGAGGAGGAGCATGGTATGGCGGATTTTGATTGGATTCTAAAAATACTTCATAATAACTCTTCTGTTGAGGTTTGTGAGTCTCTGTACAAAAGAAACATTAAAAAAACTAATCTGTCATTGGACAGAAGATATAGAAAAAATGACTTTGATATTACATGTAGAAGCATAAAAAGTTTTTATAAAGATTACCCGACAGAGGTTAGCATAGGACTCAAGAAGACACATGGTACTTATGCGAGATATTTTTATCTTATAAATGACATGAAAATGGCAAGATTACATTTTTTAAAGTCTCAAATTAATCTTAAAACTATCTTATACTTTATCACTACATTTGTTGGGTCAAGAATTGTAAAAAAAATATTTAATGTCTTCGGCTAAAGGAAAGTTAGTTTTAATTTTAGGACTACAAAGAACTGGAACTACATTACTTGCAAGTATGTTAGGTGGTCATTCTGAGGTAAATATGCTATTTGAATCTGTAGGAAGTGATACAACCAGGTTAATTGGAAAAAAAATTTCTGCAAATAAGCTTCTGGTCTACAGACAAATTAGACTTACTCAAAGAGCTAGTAAATTGGGTCATTTAATTAATCGGATTGTAAATTTAGATTTTAATATAAAGAATAAGCATCATAGAAAAAGACCTTATCCAACTTCAAAACTTTCCATAAAGGACTATGAAAAACTTGGATGTAAATTTATTATTATTGAAAGAGATGAGAAATCATCAATTGATAGTATGATGTCTAGAGCCAAGCAAAGCTTTGTAGAGGCAAAAAATGAATATGATAAAGGAACGCTCATATTAACAAAAGTAAAAGCTCTGGATTCACATACTATTAGTTTTTTAGACTTAGTAAATAATACAGAAATTACCTTAAAAAATATTTGTGAGTTTCTAGAAATAGACTTTGAAAAAAGAATGCTTGAAGGACCCAAATACAATTTTGTTTATCCAAATGAAAAAGTCATAAGAAAAACTTCTTAAAATCATCTAGTTTTTCATAATAATCTCTTATAAACTTAATTTCATTTTCTGCTATTTTTATTTCAACTGAGAGATCTTTCTTGTGTCTTATTCTTTTTTTAATAACATTACTTGAGCTTTTAATTTTTGAAACATTTAAAAAACTATAGACTGTTTCAAGCACTTTTTCAGGACTGGTAGCTATATGGTCATAGTCTATAAACAATATTTGCTTTCTACTAAAATATTCTAAGTACTCATTTATTAATTTTTGGTAATGCCCTCTTTTCTTCATATCAAATAAGTTTCTTTTAAAGGCTTCCATAATACTTATATTTTTATCAATATACTTTCTTCCAATTTCCATTTTATATTGGGAAACTGCCCTGTCAGTAGGGTCCCTTAGTATTACTAATAATTTTATTTTTTTATTATAGTTATGTATTCTTTTGGCTGTAGTTTTATTTAGTATGTATGAAGGAGTAAACTCACCAATAATTTTTTGACCTTTCGCATCTCTGAATAAAAAATTATAATAAAGTGAATTTGTAAATTTAGTTTTATCAAAATAATGGAGTTCTTTTCTTGGGTGAATATATATCTCAGGATGCTCTTTTAGTATACTAGATAACCAAGTTGTACCAGCCTTTTGGACGCCAATTCCAATAAAGTTAACTTTAGGACTAAACATTTAGAAAAGCTTTGATATTCCAAATAACCACCTAAACATGAAATAGTCTTTGTCATTTGCTGGTGGTCTATTTAAGAATAATGGAAAGTCTAATCTTACAGTAAGAGGATTAACAGTTTCTAGTGGAGTCCACTGCGAAACATTAATGAAAAAACCTATACCGGCATCAGCTCTAATTTCCGAAAACGTATCTATGAAATTTTCTCGAGACAATTCTTTATTAGTAATAATTCCTGCATCAGCAAAAATATATGGCTTTATGCCAATAGTATTTATTGATCTTGGAATTAAGTTAGTAAAATCAACTTCTAAATTAATAGAACCACCACTTGTTCCTTTGTAGCCAAAAAAATCAAAATTACCATTATCATCATATTCTGGAGCTAGATAACCAGAATATCCCCTTAGATTTAAACCGCCAGAGTGATGAAAATGATTTATGTTTTCACCATATCCTAAATATTCTGAATTTATAAATCCTTTTGATCTAGTAAACTTATTATTCATCATATTCTCAAGATTTGATCCTGATAAATATAGTTTACTTTCCGGAGCCCAATTAGAACCATTTCCAAATTGAAAAAAAGCTCTACTTCTAAAAACTAGTTTGTTTAATTTTCTATTGTTAGTAGCAGTGAAAATTAATTTAGTATAGTCATAGTCACTTAAAAAACCTGAGTTCATCAGCTCAACAGATAAAAGACCATTTCCTGAGTGATCACCTCTGTAAAACTTAGTAAAGTTAATATCAATTCTGTTATTAAATAACCCATAGGCCCAATCTTCATGAATTAAATAATTAGATACATTGGGGTTGTTTCTATACAAAGATTTAAGTTTGATATTAACTTGAAATTTTTCATTTCTACTTTTATTTAAAAGGTTTATTTCATTAGTTGCTAATCCATCTAACATACTAGAATATATGGAGAAACTAGAGTTTTTAGTGAGTAAATCAAGATTGTGTTTGTAATAAGCTCTATAAGAAAATTTATCATATTCTTCTTTCTGATCAAAATCCTCTTGCATCATAGCTGAATTAATCCAAAAATTCAAGTCAAATATATGGTGATGCCTCATGTATGCACCATTTGCATGAACTCCATATTTGATTCCGTCATAACTGTTCCACCATATATCAGGTCTATATTTTATCTCATAATTTCTCCAGTCAGGATATTGCCATATTTTATGATCTAGTTCATAATTTATATTTCGTTTTAAAGAGTTGTCTGGCATATAACAATCCCCTAGTCTTTCTGATGGATCAATTATTACATCTTCAATTCCATTTGGAATATTTACAACTGTTTTGTAAGTAGGGTGAACCAAATCCCAGCCATGCCATTTTTCAAGAACTTTAGCGTCAGTTTGCTTTACAAACCATTGATTTGGAATATGAAATTTATATTTTTTCTGGTCTTTAGCTATTACTGTGAAGTCTATTGGAGATTGCATTCTTTTTTTTCTTTCAAAATGTAATTCATACTCGTCATTTCCAATTTTATTAACCTTATTTATTGAATAATCTAATCTTTTATCTGTTTCTAACCACTGATCAAAAAACCAATTAAGGTCCACTTTTGTGTAGTTAATAATCACATTTCTAAAATCATCGTCATAGGGGTGTGCCATTTTCCATGTATTGAAGTAATGTTTCATTGATTTTAAAAATAATTCATCACCAAGTACATATTGTAAATTATATAACATTGCTGCGGTTTTATAATAAACATGTCTATATCCACCACCATGTCCGTGAGCATCATCAAATTGATCTGAGTGAGTCGCAAGAACTGGGTCTTTTTGCTTTGTCGCGTCTTTTATATATGAATAATAAATCTCGCTGTCTATTGCTTTAAAAGGCTTATAAAACTTTGATTTATACCAATTAGTTTTCTTGTTTTCGATCATAAATTCACCATCAATTTTAATTAAAGCCCAAGCTGTTAAAAATTGAGTAAAACCTTCATCTAAAAGAGCCCTGTAAGTTTCATTATTACCAATTTGACCGAAGAACCACATATGTCCTATTTCATGAGCAAGAAGATCTCTGTAGCCAGGATCAGAACCACGATCCAGAGTAATCATCGGATATTCCATTCCATCTTGTGCGTCAGCAACAATAACTTTGTGATAGACATATTCTCCAAAATCTTCAGAAAAAACTTTAAGGCACTCAGCACCAAAATCAGCAGCATTTAGCCATCTAGATGCATGAGGTTCTTGTACTAAAGAATAGCATACTTTATCTTTCCACCTTGCCTCTCCAATTCTATATGTTGGATCTGCAGTAAATGCAAAGTCGTGAACATTTTCAGCATGAAAATACCAAGTTTTTCTATTGTTCTTGTTGTATGGAATAATAACAGAGGGTTCACTGTTCCATTTTTTATTTGCAAAGTTTTTTAGATCTAATTTTTCTCTAAGTTCATCAGGTAAAACCTCACTTCTGTTTACTAAATTTCCTGTTGCTTCAACAATAAAGTTTGATGCAAAGGTTAATTTGACATCAAATGTTCCAAAATTACCATAGAACTCTCTGCCTAAATGTTGATCCTTTGTCCATCCAAATTTACTATCATATACACAAATTCTAGGATACCAATGAACACCGTTGTAGTGTTTATAACCCCAACTCTCATAACTTTTCATTCTTCTTCTAACACTTCCTTGGTCAAAGTATGTTTTGAAATCAAGTTCAAAAAGTGTACTGTCACCTGGAAAAAGAGGTGAGTTAAGGTATATTTTAAAAATTGTGTTGTCTAAATCGGTTATAACATCTTTGTTATTAACCTTAATAGACTCTATTTTAGTTCCTAAACCTTGCTTTTCATATTTTCCATAAATGGGGTTCTTATGATTTTGTTTTTGAAGTTCATCATAATATGAGCCAGGCTGAAATGCGTTCTGATATAAATGGAAATAAACTTCATATAGCGTGTCCGGAGAATTGTTCCAGTACTTTAATTTTTGAGAGGCAGAGATAATATCAGTTTCTTCATTAATTTCGGCATCAATTTCATAATAAACATCTTGTTGCCAATACCCAGGGTATGGTAATTTGTTTTTCCAATAGTTAGGATTTTCAGAACTTCTGTAGGAATTGGGAGGGTAAAGTGGATCATATTTTATTTGTGCTGATAAATTAATTGAAATTATACACAATAGAAGAATTATATTTTTAGCTGGCATTTTTATTAATTTTTTTTGAAAAGGTTGTATTGAGCTCAAAGCCCAAAATTAGTATAAAAGAATTAAAATACATCCATAATAAAATGATCATTAGGGTTCCAATTGACCCATATAATTTGTTATAGGTATCAAAATTATTTATGTAAATACTAAAAAGTATCGAAGTTATAATTATAAATAAAGAGGAAAAAACAGAGCCAATATTTATAAATCTAAATTTTACTTTTTTGTTTGCAAGAAAGAAAATAATTGTTATTCCACTGTACAGAGATACAAACAATACTAACCATTTTGAAAACATAAACATTTTTATCGAACTAATATTTACTAGATTTTCGTTAATTAAAAATGATATAATTTTTTCTCCTAATATGATAAATAGAATTGATAAAATTACAAGTAGAGTAATGATTATAGTTATTTCAAGTGCTATTAATCTTTTTTTAAAAAATCCAATTTCATTGTTCACATGGTATGATGCATCAAAAGCTTCTAATAGGGAATAAGCTCCATTAGTTGAGAAAAAAATTGTTAGTAAAAAACCTATAGATAGTAATTCAGCTCTAGGGTTGCTTAATACATCATTTATTAAAAATAATACTGAATCATTTGTCATTGGTGGTAATATATCAATTATAATTTCAAATATCTTTTTTTGAAAATCGGTAACTGGTATATAAGGAATAAGTGTAAATAGAAAAATTAGAGCAGGAAAAAAAGCTAAAAAGAAATTAAAAGCGATTGAAGAAGCTCTTGTTGAAATTGCCCCTTTTTTTAACCCATTTAAAAAGAACAGTAATATTTCCTTCAGCTCATATTTATTTAAAAAATTCACTATTTCAAAATTAATAAGCTCATGTCAAAACATTCGACACTGTGAGTTAGAGAACCACAAGAAATAAAATCAACTCCACATTCAGCATATTCAACAATGTTATCAAAATCTATATTACCTGAA
>CACJWV010000033.1 GCA_902597195.1 uncultured Bacteroidota bacterium
AATTTACAATATTTTGATCCAGAAAAGTTCGATGTTAAAATTGAGCCTAATCAAAGTAGAAATACAGTAGATATCACTTATGTTGTTTCAGAAAAATCAACAGATCAAATTAATTTGCAAGGTGGTTGGGGTGCTGGAAGAGTTGTTGGTTCGCTTGGTTTTAGGTTTACAAACTTTTCAAGTAAAAAGTTTTTTACCAAGGATGCTTGGAGACCTCTACCTTCTGGTGATGGGCAAACTTTATCAATCTCAGCCTCTTCTAATGGTATTTATTACCAGAACTATAATTTAACTTTTGTAGAGCCTTGGCTTGGAGGCAAGAAACCAAATTCTCTTTCAGTGTCTGCATACAAGTCAATAAGCTCAAACGGACAAACCGGAAATGATAGACAATCAATTGAAATAACTGGAGTTTCTTTGGGTTTGGGTAAAAGATTAAAGATTCCTGATGATTATTTTACTTTATACAACGGCATTACATTTCAGAGGTACGATTTAAATAATTCACAATCATTTTTTAGCTTTAATAATGGATACTCTAACAATTTTAATCTTAATGTTAATATAGGTCGAAATTCTATTGATCAGTTGATTTATCCAAGGAGTGGATCTAAGTTTAATTTAAGTTTAAAGTTGACACCGCCCTACTCACTATTTTCAAAAAATGAGGATTTTACCAATATGACAGACCAAGAAAGATTTAAGTGGGTAGAATATTACAAATGGAAATTTACATCTTCTTGGTTTTCCGCTTTTAACGACAAGCTTGTTCTAAACAATAGAGCAGAAATGGGACTTTTAGGCGCTTACAATAGTCAAATCGGTGTTTCTCCATTTGAGAGATTTTATGTTGGTGGTGACGGTTTAAGCGGAATGGGGTATGTTTTTGACGGAAGAGAGCTAATTTCTTTAAGAGGATACAGCAATAATTCTGTCTCTCCCCAAACTGGAGGTACTATATATACTAAATACACCTCGGAACTTAGATATGCTTTAAGTCTTAACCCCACGTCAACCGTCTATGTTTTAGCATTTTTAGAAGGGGGTAATTCTTGGGACAACTTTGATTTTTATAATCCTTTTGAGATAAAAAAATCAGCAGGATTTGGCGTAAGAATTATGCTACCAATGGTTGGTATGATGGGTATAGATTATGGCTGGGGATTTGATGAAATCTTAAATAACCCTGATGCAAACGGAGGACAATTTCATTTTTCAATTGGTCAACAATTTTAGTTAAATTTGTAATATGAAAAAAATCAAATTTTTAATCTTATTTTTCGTAATTACAAATTACTCACTTGCTCAAAAGTTTGCATATGTTGACACTGATTATATACTTGCAAAAATACCTGAATACAATCAAGCTCAAGACAAACTTGATAATTATTCAAAAGGGTGGCAAGAGGAAATTGAAATGACTATGCAAAAAATTGAAAAAATGTATAGATCTTACCAAAGCGAACAAATTTTACTAACTGAAGAGATGAAAAGTGCAAGAGAAAATATAATATTTGCTGAGGAAAAAAAAGTTCAAGATTTACAAATAAAATATTTTGGTCCTGAAGGTATGCTTTTTTCAAAAAGACAAGAACTAATAAAGCCTATACAAGACAAAATTTATGATGCTATTCAACAGATAGCAACCAATAACAAATATTCAGTTATATTTGATAGCTCCAGTGATTTAATTATGCTTTACACAAATAATAATTTAGACAAGAGCGACAAGGTATTGGAACTAATGGGTTATTAACTAAAAAAAACAATATGAAAAAAATATTAATACTTTTAATTTCAACTTTAACATTAACATCATTACACGCTCAAAAATTTGGGTTTATTGACTCTCAAGAACTACTACTTTTGATGCCTGAAAGAAAAACTGCTGAAACGGAAGTTCAAGAGTTTGCTAAAAGTCTAGAATCACAGCTTGCAGCAATGACTTCTGAATATCAGCAAAGTGTTGAAAATTATCAGGCTAATGAGTCAACATATACTGATTTAGTAAAGCAAGATAAAATCGCCGAAATTACTGGTCTGGAACAAAGGATTCAGTCATTTCAACAAAATGCCCAGCAAGCTTTACAAAGTAAAGAGCAAGAATTGCTTGAGCCTATATTACAAAAAGCAAGAAGAGCAATTAATGAAGTTGCAGAAGAAGGAAAATACACTTACATTTTTGATAAAAGTATGGGGACATTGTTGTATGCTGAAGAAAGTGAAAACATAATTTCACAAGTCAAGAAAAAACTTGGTCTTTAATTCATTTTTTTGAAAAATAATAACCCTATAGGTATATTTGATTCTGGAATTGGTGGTTTAACAATAGCAAGAGCAATTAAGAGAAAATTACCAAATGAATCATTGATTTATTTTGGCGACACTCAACATTTACCATATGGTGATAAATCATCAAAATCAATAGTTTTTTTTTCAGAACAAATAATAAATTTTCTCAAGACAAAGAAATGTAAAGCCATAATAGTTGCTTGCAATAGCGCCTCGTCTTACCTACCCATTTCAGGTGATTGTCAATATATTTTTAATGTTATAGATCCAGTGATAAAATATTTGAAAAAATTCAAAAAACTCAAAATTGGTATTATTGGAACCAAGGCAACCATATCTTCAAAAGTATATTTTAATAAAATTAAAAGTTTAAACAGAGAATTATCTGTTGAACAAATGTCAACTCCATTGCTAGTACCAATGATAGAAGAAGGGTTTATAAATGAAATAATTAGTAAAACAATAATTAAAAATTACTTAACAAGAAAACAGTTTGAAAAAATAGATAAACTTATCTTAGCTTGCACACATTATCCTCTTATTGAAAAACAAATAGCAGAAGTATGTCCCGAAATTGAAATAATCAATACAGTAGATATAATCTCAGAATTTATAAAAGATAGCTTAGAGTCTATGGATCTACTTTCTTTAAATTCATCTCCAAAATATGATTTTTATGCCTCTAACTACACTAATTCGTTTGAAAAAACTGCAAGTTTATTTTTTAAAGAAGAAATTAAATTAAAAGAAATTAAAATATGGTCCTAAAGCACTAATATGAATTTTACAATTTACATGGAAAGCACACCTAACCCCGAGGTTATGAAATTTGTTGCAAATAAAATCTTAACTGAAGATAGTGTAGAACTATTAAACAATAAAAATAGTGACCAAGTTCCCTTGGCATTGGAACTTTTTAAATTTCCATTTATTAAGTCTATTTTTATTAGCTATAACTTCATTTCAATTACAAAGAATAATGATATTGATTGGCACGAAATATCAACAGAAGTTAGGGAGTTCATTAATAATTATCTTAATAAAAATGGTTTTGTAAATAACTTTAAAAGTTCTGAAAATATTGTGTCACAACTTAAAGATGATGATATTATTCAACACAAACAAATTGACACTAAAAATCTAAGTGATTTTGAAAAGAATATAGTTTCTATAATTGAACAATATATTCAACCTGCAGTTGCTGCAGATGGTGGAAGTATTGTTTTTAAATCTTTTGAAGAAGGTGTTGTATATGTAATTTTAAAAGGAGCTTGTAGTGGTTGTCCCTCATCAACGATTACACTTAAACAAGGTATAGAGAATCTTTTAAAGCAAAAACTTGGAAACGATATTAAAGAAGTGATGGCATATAATGGATAGACTAAGAATGCATTAACTGCTTCTTTTTTAATAAAATATCATTTGTTTCTACATTATTTTCATCAGGTAAACAACAATCTACAGGGCATACAGCAGCACATTGTGGCTCCTCATGAAAACCTACACACTCTGTACATTTATTAGTTACAATATAAAAAAATTCTTCAGAAACAGGTTGATTAGATGCATCAGCATCAACAGATTGCCCATTGTGTAAATGCACATTTCCTGATAATGATGTCCCTTCAGAATATTTCCAAAGCTCATCAGGTCCATATATTGCATTGTTTGGGCATTCTGCCTCACAAGCTCCGCAGTTAATGCAATCATCGGTTATTTTTATTGCCATAGTATTGCAAAATTAAATATATTTTAACAAAAAATATTATTAGCAACCTAATATTAATTTTTTGCTTTGTACTTTTGCAGAAATTTGTTTATGATTAAAACAGACATTTTAATAATTGGAGCTGGCCCGACTGGTCTTTTTGCAGTTTTTGAAGCTGGCCTTTTAAAAATGAAATGTCATTTAATTGATGCTTTAGCCCAACCTGGTGGTCAGTGTGCTGAAATCTATCCGAAAAAACCTATTTATGATATACCAGGATTTCCTGAAATATTGGCTGGAGAGTTAGTCGATAATCTTATGAGCCAGTGTAAACAATTTGAACCCGGATTCACACTTGGTGAGAGAGCTGATAAACTTGAGAAATTAGATGATGGAAGTTTTATTGTTACTACTAACAAGGGTACTAAACATAAATCAAAAATTATCGCAATAGCAGGTGGTCTTGGAAGTTTTGAACCTAGAAAACCAATTCTCGAAAATCTTCAAAAATATGAAGATAATGGAGTTGATTACATGATTAAAGATCCTCAAAAATTTAAAGATAAAAGTGTGATTATAGCTGGCGGAGGCGACTCTGCTTTAGACTGGACTATTTTTTTAGCTGACATATGTAAATCTGTAACCCTGATTCACAGAAGAAATGAATTTAGAGGGGCATTAGATTCGGTTGACAAAGTAATAGAGCTAAAAGATAAAAACAAAGTTAATGTTATTACTCCCGCAGAAGTAGAAAAACTACATGGAGACAAAAAACTTGAAAAAATAACAATAAGAATTAATCAAGATAACGTAAAAGAAATTTCTACAGATTTTTTTATTCCTCTTTTTGGACTATCCCCAAAACTTGGTCCTCTGTCAGAATGGGGATTTGATATTGAAAAAAATGCTATTAAAGTTGATACTTTTGATTATCAAACAAACATACCTGGAATATTTGCAATTGGAGATATAAATACATACAAAGGAAAACTTAAATTGATTTTATGTGGTTTTCATGAAGCAACACTAATGTGTCAGTCTGCATATAAAATTCTAAATCCTGGAAAAAATTTAATATTGAAGTATACAACAGTAAGTGGAGTTCACGGATTTGATGGCTCAAAAAAAGAAGCTGAGAAATCGGTAGTCAAATCTATCAATTCTTAATGACTGACATCTCCATAACTATAAAAGATCGAACAGGTAAAATTCATTCTGTGAATGCCCCTACTGATATGTCAATGAACTTAATGGAATTAGTTAAAAGCTATGAAATTGAGGATGAGGGTACAATAGGAACATGCGGAGGAATGGCGATGTGTGCATCTTGCCAATGTTATATTTTGTCTGAACATCAATTAAAAGAAATGGGAGATGATGAAGAGGCAATGCTTTCTGAAGCTTTTTTTGTGAAAGAAAATAGTAGATTGAGCTGCCAGATTTTTATAACAAAGGATTTAGATGGACTTGAATTTGAAATTGCTCCAGCTAGCTAAACAAATTCTTTTCATTGTTGTCTAACAACTTTTCAACTGGATTTTCTAAAGACTCTTTTATGTTATACAAAAATCCAACTGATTCTTTTCCATCAATAATTCTATGATCATATGAAAGTGCTACATACATAATGGGTCTTATAGTAATTTCACCATCTACAACAACTGGTCTTTCAACAATATTATGCATACCCAGTATTGCTGACTGAGGTGGATTAATTATAGGAGTTGACAGCATAGAACCAAAAACACCTCCGTTAGTGATTGTAAAAGTACCTCCTTGCATTTCTTCGATTGAAAGTTTATTGTCTCTAGCTTTAACGGCTAATCTCTTTATATTTAATTCAACTTGAGAAAAAGTCATTTTTTCGGCATTTCTAAGAACAGGAACCATTAGGCCTTTAGGAGCACTTACTGCAATTCCTAAATCTACGTACTTGTAACTTATAATTTTATCACCATCAATTAATGAGTTTACATCTGGGAATTCATTTGCGGCTTTGGTTACAGCTTTAGCAAAAAAAGACATAAAGCCTAAACTTACTTCAAATTTTTCTTTAAAGTCCTCTT
>CACJWV010000034.1 GCA_902597195.1 uncultured Bacteroidota bacterium
ATTTTTGTTTAGAGCTGAGATAAAAAAAACATTTTTGTTTAGCTTACTTATCCATGTTTGTCTTAAATCGTCAATTGATAAATTATCTTTTGTTGGAGGTGTCAAATCATCAATATCTTTTTCAATAAAAATGTATTGATCAACTTTGTTAAATATTAACATTATAGGCTTATCTACTACTCCAAGTTCGTCCAAGGTTTGATTAACAGTGTTCATATGCTCTTCAAAATTTTGATTTGAAATATCTACAACATGTATTAGTAAGTCAGATTCTTTCACCTCATCTAATGTTGACTTAAATGATTCGATGAGTTGATGAGGTAATTTTCTAATAAAACCCACAGTATCTGAAAGTAAAAATGGTAGGTTTTTTACAACAACCTTTCTAACTGTTGTATCTAGAGTAGCAAATAGCTTGTTCTCTGCAAGAACATCTGACTTGCTTAACTTATTCATTATTGTTGATTTACCTGCATTTGTGTAACCAACTAATGATACTCTGACTAATCTAGCTCTTCTCTTTCTTTGTGTATTTTTTTGTTTATCAATTTTAATCAATCTTTTTTTTAGCCAAGAAATTTTATCTTTTATAATTCTTCTGTCTGTTTCAATTTGAGTTTCTCCTGGTCCTCTCATTCCAATACCTCCTTTCTGACGCTCTAAATGTGTCCACATTCTAGTAAGCCTGGGTAATAAATACTCATATTGAGCAAGTTCTACTTGTGTTTTTGCGGTAGCTGTTTGTGCTCTCTTTGCAAAAATATCAAGAATTAAATTGCTCCGATCTAAAATTTTAATTTTAAAAAAATTTTCAATATTTCTTAGCTGAGTGGCTGATAAATCGTCATCAAATATTAATAAATCGATCGCATTTGAATTAACATAATCTAAGATAATCTTAAGTTTTCCCTTACCTAAAAAAGTGCTAGGGTTAGGTGACTGAAGTTTTTGAGTAAATTGCTTAACAACATTTGCGCCACAAGTCTTTGCTAGAAACTCAAGTTCTGACAGATTTTGGTCTACAGTATCAGCGTCATCATTGGAAAAGACTAGTCCAATAATAACTGCATTCTCTGTCATTTTTTAATTACTTATTTTTTCTTGCTTGTATAAAGCTTTTTACAAAAGTTATCATTGCAATAATAGAAGTTAATAACATTAAGGATGTCCTAGTGATACCTAAAGTCCTCCCCTCATTAATTGCAGACAAAAAAGGTTTTGCAAAAACTCCGCCTATTGCGAGTAAAGTAACCAAAACAGCTATATGAGCAATTACTTTATTTTCATTTTTTATTCCATTGTGACAAAACAGAAGTATTGTCCCTAAAAAAAGTGGAATTAAAGCTGTAACATTTTGAGATTTACCGTCAACAGACTCATAAGTCAAAAATGCCCATAGACACATTGATATTAAGGTTATTGCATTAAGAATATTTGCTTGATATGTTTTCATAATTTTTGTTTATACTGCAAAGAAACAAATAAAAAACAACAAAAATTTGGTAATTTCACAACAGTTTATTTATGAAAACAATCTCTTCACTTCTTATTTTTATATTAAGCACATCAATTTGCTTATGTCAAGAAATTTTTCCAATAAATGGAGTTGAAAATAATTACAAACCTCCAATAGCATTTATTAATGCAAAAATCTACCAAAGTTCATCTAAAGTTATTGAGAATGGAATGATGTTAGTTCAAGATGATAAAATATTGAGTGTTGGAGATAGTATCACAATACCAAAAAATGCTATCATTAAAGATTTAAATGGAGATTTTATTTATCCCTCTTTTATTGAACTAATTTCAGATTTTGGCATTGAAGCTCCAGCAAAAACTGAATTTAGTTATACCCCTCAATACGAAAGTAAAAAAACTGGCCCATATCATTGGAATCAAAGTGTAAAGCCAGAGGTAAATGCTTCAAGCATATATAAATATGATGAGGATGATGCCACAAAATATATAAACAATGGATTTGGAATGGTCCTCTCTCATCAAAATGATGGTATTTTTAGAGGAAACGGGACTTTAGTAATTATTTCTGACAAAAGACAAAACCAAACAATAATTGAAGATAAAGCAGCTACATTCTACTCTTTTTCAAAAGGAGTTTCTCGTCAAAGGTATCCCACTTCTCTCATGGGAAGCATTGCATTGTTTAAACAAACTTTACTAGATGCTCAATGGTACGAACAAACAAACAAAAAAGAATTAAATCTTTCTTTAGAGAGTTATAATCAAAATAAATTTTTGCCCAAGATTTTTATTCTAAATAATGAGACAGATTATTATAGACTTTTTTCAATTGCTGATGAATTTGAAATAGATTTTATTGTTAAAGGAAATGGTAAGGAATTTGCTGTCAGTGACCAATTAAAAAAATTTAATTTTCCATTAGTTATTCCACTTAACTTTCCGAATGCATATGATATTTCAAATCCTGTTTTTACTGACTGGTTAAGCTTGAAAAAGCTTAAAGAATGGGAGCTAGCCCCATATAATTTAAATATCATAGCAAAAAATAAAATTCCATTTGCGATTACATCATCGGATTTAAAAAACAAGAAAAATTTTTTAAAAAATCTTCGTATTGCTATAAATCATGGCTTGAAGAAAGAAGATGCACTGAAAGCATTAACTGAAACTCCAGCAAAATTAATTAATAAGTACCACTTGATTGGGTCCATTGAAGCTGGTAAAAAAGCCAACTTTATTATCTGTTCTAATGATATTTTTATTGAAGGAGATATTTATGAAAATTGGGTTGATGGAGAAAGAAATGTGATAAAAGAAAAGAACAATGAAGATATAAGAGGATACTACACATTTAATTCAACAAGCCTTAAAGATTTGTTTGTTGAAATTAATGGTGACATTGATAAGCCGAAAATTAAGATACCATCACTTGACTCTTCATGGATGAGCTCTAATCTTAAATATAACAAACTTACTTTTTTTAGTAAACAAATTTCGTTCAGAGCTATATGTAAGATTAATAACGGTATAGGTGAAGGAAGAGCTCAAACAATAGAAGGAACAACAATAGATTTTGTGCTCACTAAAGACTCATCTATAGTTATCAAAAATAAAAAGATAAATAATTCAAATATAGATACCGTTCCTCCGAATCAACTAAAACCAAATGTATCATACGGCTTTGAAAAACTTCCAAAAAAGAAGGATGTAGTTCTAAAAAATGGGACAATTTGGACAAACGAAAAATCAGGTGTTTTAAATCGGGCAGATCTTGCATTCAGCAATGGTAAAATTGTTTTTGTTGGTAAAAACATTATTCTCTCAGATGTTTTTAGCGACACTACTTCCGTTCAAATAATTGATGCTACGGAGAAACATATAACATCTGGAATTATTGATGAACACTCACATATTGCTATCTCAAGAGGTGTAAACGAAAGTAGCCAAGCTGTGACAGCAGAGGTTAGTATTGGAGATGTGATAAATTCAAATGATGTTAATATATATAGACAATTAGCAGGTGGGGTAACAGCAGCACAGTTGTTACATGGGTCAGCAAATCCCATAGGTGGTCAGTCCGCACTTGTTAAAATGAGATGGGGAAGCTTAGCAGAAGAGATGAAGATAAAATCAGATGTGGGTTTTATAAAATTTGCTTTGGGAGAAAATGTTAAGCAAAGTAATTGGGGAGCATTTAATACATTTAGATTTCCTCAAACTAGAATGGGTGTTGAACAAGTTTTCTATGATGCATTTTTTAGAGCTAAAAACTATAAAAAGGAGTGGGATGAATACAACAAACTTTCATTGAGAAAAAAAAGAAATACCCCTCCGCCAAGAGAAGAGCTAGAACTAAATATTCTATCTGAAATATTAGATAAGAAAAGATTTATAACATGTCATTCGTATGTGCAATCTGAAATTAACATGCTAATGCATGTAGGAGATTCAATGGGCTTTACTGTTAATACTTTTACACACATATTGGAGGGCTATAAAGTAGCTGATAAAATAAAAAAACATGGCGCAGGAGGATCAACTTTTTCTGATTGGTGGGCATACAAGTTTGAGGTTAATGATGCTATTCCTCACAATGCTGCACTATTAAACAATGCTGGAGTTGTCACAGCAATAAATTCTGATGATGCAGAAATGGGAAGAAGATTAAATCATGAAGCTGCTAAAGCTATCAAATATGGTGGTGTTAGCAAAGAAGATGCTTGGAAGATGATAACACTCAATCCAGCAAAACTTTTGAAACTTGATAAAAAAATGGGTAGTCTAAAAGTTGGGAAAGATGCTGATATAGTTATATGGTCCGATGAGCCTTTGTCAATTTATGCAAAAGTTGAGAGCACATTTGTCGATGGAAGACTTTTATTTGATCATAATTACAATGAGAAATTAATGAGCAGGGACCAAAAAGAAAAAGCAAGAATAATTTCCAAAATGGCTACTTCAAGAGGTAAAAAACAAAAAATTAAATTTGAAAAAGAGGATCTATATCATTGTTGTAAACACAGAGCAATAAACTATTATGAATAAAAATTTATTTTTTTCCATACTTATATTATTACCTTTAGTTACACTAAGTCAAAAAAGAACACTTTTAATTGGAGGAACAGCTTATGTGGGAAATGGTGACAAAATAGAAAACTCTGTTATTTGCATTGAGGGCGAAAAAATTGATTTTGTTGCAAATAGTTCCGAAATTAAAATTGATCCGACAGCATTCGATACAATCATCAGACTACATGGTAAATTTATATATCCATCATTTATTTTACCAAACTCTCGGCTTGGGATTACTGAGATTGATGCTGTTCGAGCAACTCATGACTTTAGAGAAGTTGGTTCATTCAACCCTCACGTCAGAACTAAAATTGCATATAACACTGATTCTAAAATTATAGGAACTCTGAGAACTAATGGTATACTAGTCAGTCAAGTGGCTCCGATTGGCGGGCTATTTTCTGGACAATCCTCTGTTTTTTATCTTGATGGAAATAATTGGGAGAATGCAGTATGCAAGTCTGACGATGGTATTCATTTGAACTGGCCAAGATCATATAATAAAAGTGGTTGGTGGGCTGAGCCTGGAGAAAGTAAAAGAAATAAAGAATACCAACAAAAAGTTTTAAAAATTGAGGATTATTTAGATAAAGCATCATCATACTTTAATAATAACGGAGAAAAAATTGATATAAAAATGGAAAGTATGAAAGGTCTGTTTGATGGCAGTAAAAACCTATATGTACACGCAGATTACTACACAGAAATTATTGATGCTATTGATTTGCTTAAGAAGAAAAAAATCAAAAAAATTGTTTTGGTTGGAGGTGAAGAAGTTTTGATGGCTAAAAACATCATAAAAAATAATAATATAAATGTAATTTTAAATCGTGTACATCGACTTCCTAGTAAAGTTGGATCATCTATTTATGAACCATATACTCAAGCAAAACTATTGCATGAAAATGAAATTTTATTTTGTTTTAGCTATGAGGGAGATATGGAAGTAATGGGTTCAAGAAATCTTCCCTTTACTGCAGGCACATCTGTTGCATATGGTCTAGACTATAACATCGCAATAAAATCACTAACAATGAATGCTGCAAAAATATTAGGAATTGATAATAGATTAGGCTCATTGGAAGCTGGCAAAGAAGCGACTTTTTTTATCTCTGATGGTGATGCATTAGACATAATGTCTAATAATTTATTCCTTGCATATATTAAGGGAAAAACAATTAAGCTAACCAACCATCAAACTGAACTTTATGAAAAATTTAAATAGATTAATATCCAATATTTTGTCTAACTCTCTCTAAAACTGTTGTAGCTATTTCATTTGCTTTTTCAGCCCCTTTGATAAGCTTCTGCTCAATTACACTCTCATTGTTGATATAATGATTGTATAATTCTCTTTG
>CACJWV010000035.1 GCA_902597195.1 uncultured Bacteroidota bacterium
TTTTACCAACACAGGGATATTGTTGTTATTTATAAAATTAAGTAAGCTTTTACTTAATTTTTTTGACCCTTGAACAACAGCATCTGAATAGCTAATTGCGAATTTATTAAGATTATCAAATGTAGGATTTCCAATCATTTCAACATCTTTATCTTGTAAGTCCTCAAATAATAATTTTTCAGAAAGTGAATTATTTAGATCACCTTTAAAGGAGTTGTCAAAAACAGTGTAATAAATTTTTGTATTTGAGAACATAGGGTCTTTTTGATATAGTTTTTTTATGTACATGGGTACAAGAGCTGAGAACCATCCATTGCAATGTATGATATCTGGAGCCCAACCAAGTTTTTTTACCGTTTCAATAACACCTTTACAAAAAAACATCATTCTTTCATCATTGTTTTCCATGAAATTTCCTTCTGGATCGTTAAGATAATGTCTCTTTGGGAAATACTCTTCATTATCAATAAAATACACTTGCATTCTTGATTGTTGAACAGAAGCTACTTTAATAATTAACTGATGATCAAAATCATCAATTATAAGATTCATTCCTGATAGTCTAATGACTTCGTGTAGCTGATGTCTTCTTTCGTTTATTGTACCAAACTTAGGCATGAAAATTCTAATGTCATTGTCATTTTCTTGAACAACTTGAGGTAAGTTCATACAAAAATTTGACCTTTTGTTTTCTTTAGTGTATGGTGATATTTCTTGAGATACGTATAAAATTCTTTTCTTTCCCATATTTAAGATTTAAATCGCGTTGCAAAAATATAGAAAAAAATTCTTTAAATAAAGCATTTAAGGTAGTTTTGTTTTGTAATTGTTATGAAAATAATAAAGAAAAAATCCGAGCTAAAAGAATTATTATATTCTTTGTCAAATCAAAAAATTGGATTTGTTCCCACTATGGGAGCCTTGCATGCTGGCCATATTTCATTAATTAAAGCATCAAAATCTAGATGTGATTTAACCATATGTAGCATATATGTAAATCCAACTCAGTTTAGTTCCCAAAAAGACTTGAGAAATTATCCTACTGATGCCAAGAAAGATATTAAATTGCTGAAGAAACATCACTGTGACATACTTTTTATACCAAATGATTTTGAACTGTATGAGAATAATTTGAAAAGCAATGAGTTCGATTTAAATAATTTTGACAAATTTATGGAAGGAGAATACAGACCTGGCCATTTTCAAGGCGTGGCAACTGTAGTTACAAAACTGTTTAAAATAGTAAGTCCAGATATTGCATTTTTTGGGGAGAAAGATTTACAGCAACTTATAATAATCAAATATATTTCAAAAGAGTTAGATCTAAAAATAGTTTCTGTTCCTACAGTGAGAGAGAAAAACGGAATTGCTCTAAGCTCAAGAAACATAAATTTAACAAAAGACAGCTTTAAATCAGCAACAATAATTTTTGAATCTCTTTGTTACTGTAGAGATCATATCAATAAATACGATATTGTAACTTTGAAAAATAAAGTTAAAAAATTGTTTGAAAGCAGTAAACTTAATTTGGAGTATTTGGAGTTTGTTAGTATAAAAACTATGCACCCAGTTGATGTCATTTGTGATAATTTAGCAATTTGTATAGCAGCTACCATAGAAAACATAAGATTAATTGATAATATTATTATAAATGCGGAGGAAACTAATTAACTCAATAAAATATCTGTTTTTTGGATTTTTAGCTTTTTTATTATTGGCGCTAGCTTTGAAAAACCAAAATCCGAGAGAACTACTTCTAAGTTTAGCTAATTTGGAAATGAATTGGATTTATCTCTCTATTATTTTAGGAGCATTAGCTATTGTTTTAAGAGGTGTCAGATGGATTCACATGATACAGCCGCTAGGGCATAATTGTAAAATTTCAAACAGTATTAATGCAGTTGCTATTGGCTATTTAACAAATTTAGCAATTCCAAGAGCTGGAGAAATTACAAGATGCACAGCACTACATAAAAAGGAAAATATACCTGTTGACAAATTATTTGGCACTATAATTGCAGAGAGGGCTATTGATTTATTAGCTCTTATTTCTCTGCTAATACTAATGTTTATTATCAATCTGGAAAAAATTAATATTTTTTTTAATTCTGTTTTTAGTAAAGCACAAACATTACCCATTAATTCAATACTTCTTTTTGTTCTCAGCCTATTAGCCATTACATCTATTTTTTTCTCATACATAAAGAAAAATCAATCTTCAACTATTGTAATAAAAATTAAAAATTTCTTAGAAGGCATCAAAGAAGGATTTATTAGTATAAAAAAAGTTAGAAACAAAACTGTATTTTGGATTCATACCGCCTTAATTTGGGGTTTATATGCTTTAATGACATACGTCTGTTTTTTTGCAATTAGCGAAACTAACTATTTAGATTTTATTGACGGAATATACATAATGGTAATAGGAGGTATTGGGATGGTAGTTCCAACTCAAGGAGGTATTGGTTCATATCACCTAGCTACTAAACTTGGACTAATGAGTTTGGGTATTGGTGCTGATTCAGCTCTTATTTTTGCTTTTGCTGTTCATACTGCACAAACTTTAATGGCTATAGTTTTTGGAGCAATTTCATTAGCTTTACTTTTCATTTCAAAAAACAATGCCAAGGATGCCATTAATCAGTAAAGTAAGAGAAAAAATAATTACCACTGATAACTTAGTTTTAAAAGTTAGCCAGTGGAAAAAAAATAAAATGAAAGTAGCCTTTACAAATGGATGCTTTGACATTCTACATCTGGGTCATCTAGAGATTCTCACAAAATCCAAAGAATTTGGAGATAGGCTAATAGTAGCTGTCAACTCTGATGAATCAGTAAGAAAACTTAAAGGAAAAGAAAGACCTGTAAATGATTTTCAAACTAGATCTAATATGCTAGCTTCTTTCTCTTTTGTTGATTATGTAGTAGAATTTAGTGATGATACTCCAAAAAAATTAATTCAAATAATTAAGCCTGATTTTTTAATTAAAGGAGGTGATTATAAAAAAAAGGACATTGTGGGAAATGACATTGTAAGTTCATATGGTGGAGAAACAATCATAATACCTTTAATTGATGGTCTTTCAAGTACAAATACTATAAATAAGATTAATAAATAGTGACAATTAAAAGAAAAATTAGATCTGCATTTTTTTGTCAAAACTGTGGTCATCAATCACCTAAATGGTTGGGAAAGTGTCCGCAATGTGGTGAGTGGAATACATTTGTTGAAGAGATTATTAACAATGATAATAATTTAAGCAGTTCCTTTAAAAGTAAAAGAGCTAACAAGCCTGTACTAGTTTCTGATATTGACTATAGCCAAGAAGAAAGAATAGTAACTAAAGATTCAGAACTCAACAGAGTTCTAGGTGGAGGTATTGTGCCTGGTTCTCTAGTTCTTCTTGGGGGTGATCCAGGAATTGGAAAATCTACGTTATTACTTCAGTTTGCATTGAGCGCAATACCAAAAAGAATTTTATATGTTTCTGGAGAAGAAAGTGAGAAACAAATTAAAATGCGTGCTGAAAGAATAAATAAAAGCTCTAAAAACTGCTACATTTTAACTGAGACGAACACACAAAATATTTTTCAGCAAATTGAAAGCTTGGAGCCAGAAATTTTAGTGATTGATTCAATTCAAACACTTCATTCATCTCAAATCGAATCATCTCCAGGAAGCGTATCTCAAGTTAAAGCTTGCACCTCAGAACTTTTAAAATATGCGAAAGAAAGTGGAACAGCAGTGTTTTTAATAGGTCACATTAACAAAGATGGGGCAATAGCAGGTCCAAAAATTTTAGAACACATGGTTGACACAGTACTTCAATTTGAGGGAGATAGAAATTATATTTATCGTATACTTAGAACAGTGAAAAACCGTTTCGGTTCCGCATCTGAACTTGGAGTTTATGAGATGAATAGCTATGGCCTTAGAGAGGTAGATAATCCCTCAGAAATTCTAATTTCTGAAAGAGATGAAAAAACAAGTGGTGTTGCAATTGCTGGCACAATTGAAGGGGCAAGACCCTTACTGGTTGAAATTCAATCTCTAGTCAGCTCTGCTGTTTATGGTACTCCTCAAAGATCTGCAACTGGATTTGATACAAGAAGAATGAATATGTTATTAGCTGTTCTTGAAAAAAGATGTGGTTTTAGACTTGCAGCTAAAGATGTTTTTTTAAACATAACTGGAGGAATTAGAATTGATGATACTGCAATAGATTTGGCAGTTATTTGTTCTATATTATCTTCAGATCAAAATATTGAACTTGACACTCAAATATGTTTCGCAGGAGAAATCGGACTTTCCGGTGAAATAAGAGCTGTAAATAGAATTGAGCAAAGAATTGCTGAAGCTGAGAAGCTTGGGTACAAACAAATTGTTATATCAAAGTATAATAATCTAAACTCAAAAGAGTTTAAAATTAAAATTTCAAAATTTGGTAAAATTGAAGAGGTGTTTAGACTTCTTTTTGGATAATATTTTAATTATAGACTTCGAAAAAATGGTTGTAATTAGAAATATTTTTAGTATCAAAAGGTTTTACAAGACATGTATAGTTTTGAAAGTATTTTGTTTTGTTTTAACAACAAAAGTTTTTCCATTTTCAAAACTCTCAACACGTCTTCCGCTCATGTCATATATATCAATAAATTCTTGATCATTTTTTAATATGAAGCTTTCTAAATTAGAAATCTCTGAAGCTATACCATACCAAGTAATGGTATCAATAATATTTGAGTTTGTAGTAATTTGCATTTGCATGTAGCCTTCTCCTGCTACTAAATTCGGGTAAAAATGACCATTAAGATACACTTTAGCTGTTGGCATAAATGTATCTTGAGCACTAGTAACTCCAATCGGGTAGCAAGCAGGAAAACAGAATGAAATATCCCATTGAGCAGGCATGGAATCGGTAATTAATACCCAGCTTACTTCACAAGTATCATAAGCATTATAGAAAGTACTTTTAGTAATATCAAAATCTGTGGGTTGTCCTGATGCTTGAAGATTAGTATTGTCTATAGAGTGAGTTTGACTAAAAAGAGTACAAGGCACTAACAATAAAATAAAATAAAGTTTTCTCATATTATCATTTTTTTAGTTTTCACGATTATATTTACAGCAGTGATGTAAATTGTTGTAAACTTCATCATCAGCTTTGTATTTCTCTGTATCATATCCAACAGAGGCTATTTTTTTCTGAACCTTATCCAAACTAGTCTTATCAGAATCATATTTGATTTTTGCAATTTTGGTTGTACTATTCCATTTTAAATAGATTACACCATCAACTGATTTAGCTGCTTTTGTTATGACTTCATTACACATCCCACAATTGCCATAAATTTTGAACTTTTCTTTTACTTTTTCACTTGAGTATGAGTTAAAAAAGAGACAGATAAAAATTAGTGTAAAAAAGCTATTTTTCATATTTATAAATATTAAAAGTTAATATCCAAATTCATAATGTAAACCAAAACCAAAAGTTGTATAGCTGAAATCGTAGTAAAATAAATCAACATCGCCGTATCCAATTTCAATAGATGATTTAAGATTATCAGAAAATAATCCCCAGAAAAAATAATTAAATTCCAATCCTGCACCTACACCATATCCAAAGACGGACTCATCTAAAATTCCTTGGTTATAAAACCATTTACCTGCTTGTGCGTATAAATATGGTTTTGTTGGAACAATTGCATCATTTTCATCAAAAAGATAATTATATCGACCTGAAAAATTTGATACTATACCCAAAGCACCATAAATTAATTG
>CACJWV010000036.1 GCA_902597195.1 uncultured Bacteroidota bacterium
TGGCTTTTATTTTTTATTTCTTTTTTAAGTGGCTTCGCCGCGTTGTTAACACCATGTGTGTTTCCAATGATACCTATGACTGTTTCATATTTTACTAAAGCTAGTAAAACTAAATCTAAAGGAATTTTAAATGCAATAATATACGGCATTTCGATAATAATAATTTACGTTGCTCTTGGTGTAGGTGTTTCAAATGTTTTTGGAGCAGACGCTTTAAATAACATGGCTACAAATGTTTATTTTAACATAGCCTTCTTTTTATTATTAATAGTATTCGGGGCTTCATTTCTCGGAGCTTTTGATCTTACATTACCTACATCTTGGATAAATAAATCTGATAAAGCATCTGACAAGGGAGGTTATATTGGCATTTTTTTCATGGCATTTACTTTAGCCTTAGTTTCATTTTCTTGTACTGGACCAATAGTTGGTACTCTTTTGGTAGAAGCTGCATCTGGAGGGTATTTTGGACCAATCATTGGAATGTTAGGTTTTTCACTAGCAATTGCTATTCCTTTTGCTATTTTTGCTGCATTTCCAGGCTGGTTAAATTCTCTTCCACAATCAGGAGGTTGGTTAAATTCTGTTAAAGTAACGCTTGGGTTTTTAGAAATTGCACTCGCTTTTAAGTTTTTATCAAATGCCGATCTTGTATTACAACTCCATCTTCTTGAAAGAGAGTTATTTATTGCAATCTGGGTTATTATTTTTATGTTACTTACATTTTATTTGCTAGGATTTATAAGATTTGCTCATGATTCAGATTTAAAATATTTATCTGTTACAAGATTATCTCTTGCAATAATAACAGGTGCATTTACCATTTATATGATTCCAGGTCTTTGGGGAGCTCCTCTTAAGCTAATTAATGCTTTTCCACCACCTATGCATTATAGTGAATCTCCAAATGGGTTTTTAACAAACTCAACAAGTAATAGAGAAAATAATATTGAATTGAAATCTGGCACTCATTTAGGTCCGCAAGGGATATATGTATTTCATGATTATGAAAAAGGATTAGAACATGCTAAAAAAGAGAATCTTCCAGTTATGATTGATTTTACAGGATGGGCATGTGTAAACTGCAGAAAAATGGAAGAGCAAGTTTGGTCTGATAATGAAGTTAAAGAAATTTTAAAAAATGAAATTGTTATAGTGTCCCTTTATGTTGATGAAAGAACTAAACTTTCTGAAGAAAATCAGTATGAGACGACTCTTGCTGGTAAACCTAAAAAAGTAAGGACAATTGGAGATAAATGGATGGTTTTGCAAGCTAATATATATGGTACAAATTCACAACCATATTACGTTTTTATTGACCATTCTGGAAATCAACTTATTGAAAGTGCAAACTATCAAGATTATGGTACTGTTGATAAATTTAAAGATTGGTTAATAAGGGGGTTAAACGAATTTAATAATATCTAAATGAAAATAATAAATAAAAAATCAGAGAAATTCTTATCAGATTATATAAATGTAGCTTCTCCAACAGGCTTTGAAAGTTCTGGACAAAAGCTCTGGCTTGATTATATTAAACCATACATAGATGATTACATAGTTGATACATATGGAACTGTAGTCGGTATTATAAATCCAAACGAAAAATATAAAGTTGTTATAGAAGCACATGCGGATGAGATTTCATGGTTCGTACACTATATTACAAAAGAAGGTTATATATACTTGAGAAGAAACGGTGGTAGTGATCACCAAATCGCACCATCAAAAAGAGTAAATATTCATACATCAAAGGGAATTGTAAAAGCTGTTTTTGGTTGGCCAGCTATTCATACGAGAGATAGAGCAAATGAGAAGTCTCCTAAGCCAGAAAATATTTTTTTAGACTGTGGATGTAATTCAAAAGAAGAAGTAGAAAAACTTGGAGTTCACGTTGGATGTGTTGTTACTTATGAAGATAATTTTCTAAAATTGAATGATAGCATGTATGTTGGCAGAGCATTAGATAATAGAATTGGAGGATTCATGATTGCTGAGGTAGCTAGAATTTTAAAAGAAAATAAAATAAAATTACCATTTGGATTATATATTACTAATGCTGTACAAGAAGAAGTAGGACTGAGGGGTGCTCAGATGATTGTTGAAACAATAAAGCCAAATGTTGCTATTGTAACTGATGTTTGTCATGATACAACAACTCCAATGATGAACAAAATTAAGCAGGGAGATCAAAAATGTGGACGTGGACCTGTTATTTTTTATGGCCCCGCAGTTCAAAATAATCTTCTAAATAAAGTTATAAATGTTGCTGAAGAAAATAAAATTAAATTTCAAAGAGGAGCAGTGTCAAGAGCAACCGGAACCGATACAGATGCATTTGCTTTTGCAACAGGTGGCGTTGCCTCAGCATTAATTTCTTTACCTTTAAAGTACATGCACACAACTGTTGAGACTGTCAGTAAAAATGATGTGGAAAGTGTGATTAAACTTATTTACTTTTTACTGCAAAAAATAAAAAATAATGAGGACTTTAGATATTTGTCCTAAATATTAAAATTAAACTCTTTGCCACTGCCCACTATCTACTAATGGTTTAGCTTTTTTCCACTTTAATTCCTTTGTTTCAGAACCGTTTGTTATTTTAACCTTCTCATTTCTTCCTACTTTTTGTTCTACTCTTATAGGTTGTGTTTTCTGTACAGTATTTGGTGTGTTAACTTTATTTGGTGCTGCGAGCTCAGGTCTGCTTGTTTGAAGGTTTTGTTGTTTATGAATTTGTTCTTGTTGAACATTAGACTGATTTGGTAAGTTTGATTTAATTAAAAAAGAGATGATCTCTTTATTTACTTTATCAAGCATTGTTTTGAAAAGATCGAAAGATTCAAATTTATAAATTAGAAGAGGATCCTTCTGCTCATATACAGCATTCTGTACAGATTGTTTTAAATCATCCATTTCTCTTAAATGTTCTTTCCATATATCATCAATTATAGACAGAGTAATGCTTTTCTCAATGCTAAATTGTATGTTTCCTCCTTTACTTTCATATGCCTCCTCTAAATTAGTAACAACATTCATTGTTTTTACTCCATCACTGAACGGAATTACAATATTTTTATAATGTCCAGCATGTGTTCTGTAAACATTTTCAATGACCGGAAATGTAGATTGAGCAATAATTTCAGATTTTAACTTATAATTTTCATAGCATGATTTGTAAACTAAGTCTGTTAATTCATTCTTTTCAATATTTTTAAAACCTTCTTCGTCTATAGGAGCTTGAATCGATAAAAATTTCATCAAGTCAAGTTCGAAGTTTGAAAAATCTTTTGAATCAAAATAAGTACTTACAATTGAATCGCATGTATCAAAAAACATATTAGAAATTTCAACAGAGAGTCTATCTCCAAATAAAGCGTATCTTCTTTTTTTGTAAATTACTTCACGCTGTTGGTTCATGACGTCATCATATTCCAATAATCTTTTTCTAATACCAAAATTGTTTTCTTCAACCTTTTTTTGAGCTCTTTCTATTGATTTATTAACCATTGAATGCTGAATAACTTCCCCTTCTTCCAGTCCCATCCTATCCATTATTTTTGCAATTCTTTCAGAACCAAATAAACGCATTAAATTATCCTCAAGAGATACATAGAACTGGGATGAACCTGGATCTCCTTGACGACCGGAACGACCTCGTAGCTGACGATCAACTCTTCTAGAGTCATGTCTTTCTGTTCCAATGATAGCTAATCCTCCGTTATTTTTTACATTGTCAGAGAGTTTAATGTCTGTTCCTCTACCAGCCATATTAGTTGCTATTGTAACAATACTCTCTTTACCAGCTTCTGCAACAATATCTGCTTCTTTTTGGTGTAGCTTTGCGTTCAGCACATTATGCTTAATTTTTCTTCGGGTTAGAATTTTACTTAATAGTTCTGAAATTTCTACAGAAGTTGTTCCAACTAATATAGGTCTCCCTGCCTTAGATAGCTTTTCAATTTCCTCAATGATAGCATTGTATTTTTCTCGATTTGTTTTATATACTAAATCATTTTTGTCTTGTCTTTGAATTGGCTTGTTAGTTGGAATAACAACTACGTCAAGCTTATATATTTCCCAAAACTCACCAGCTTCAGTTTCAGCGGTTCCAGTCATTCCTGAAAGCTTGTTATACATCCTAAAATAGTTTTGTAAAGTTACAGTTGCATATGTTTGACTTGCTGATTCAATTTTAACATTTTCTTTCGCCTCAATTGCCTGATGTAATCCATCAGAATATCTTCTACCTTCCATGATTCTTCCTGTTTGCTCGTCAACAATTTTGACTTTATTGTCTATTACAACATATTCTGTATCCTTTTCAAAGAGAGTGTAGGCTTTCAATAGTTGATTAATACTATGAATTCTTTCACTTTTAACTGAAAAATCTCTCATAAGTTCATCTTTTCTTTTAATTTCTTCTTTCTCATCTAATTTCAATGCTTGTATTTTTGAAATTTCTTCTCCAACATCAGGCATTATAAAGAAGTGCTTATCATCAGTGAACTTTGTTATTAAATTAATACCTTTTTCTGTCAACTCTATTGAATTATTTTTCTCATCTATTGTGAAAAAAAGCTCTTCATCAACCTTATGCATTTCCTTTGATTGATCCTGCATATAAAAATTTTCAGTTTTTTGTAAGAGTGCTCTAACGCCTTCTTCACTTAAAAATTTTATTAGTGCTTTATTTTTTGGAAGTCCACGAAATGCTCTTAGTAAATTAAATCCCCCTTTATCTTTTTCACCATCTTTAATAAGTTGCTTTGCTTCAAAAAGAATTTGGGAAACATATTTTTTTTGTTCAGAAAAAAGACTATTTACCTTATGCTTTAATTCGTTATACTCATGCTGATCGCCTTTAGGAGTGGGCCCAGAAATAATTAAAGGTGTTCTTGCATCATCAATTAGAACTGAATCTACCTCATCAACGATAGAAAAGTTAAGTTTTCTTTGCACTAAATCTTCTACTCTGCTAGACATATTATCTCTCAAATAGTCGAATCCAAATTCATTATTTGTTCCATAGGTTATATCTGCGAGATATGCCTTTTGTCTCATTTCGGAATTCGGAGGGTGATTGTCAATACAATCGACGTTTAGTCCATGGAATTCAAAAATTGGCCCCATCCATTCCGCATCTCTTTTAGCTAAGTAATTATTTACAGTTACTAAATGAACTCCAAGGCCTGTTAATGCATTTAAATAAATTGGTAATGTAGCAGACAGTGTTTTCCCTTCACCAGTTTGCATTTCAGCTATTTTTCCTTCATGTAAAACAATACCCCCTATTAGTTGGACATCATAGTGAACCAT
>CACJWV010000037.1 GCA_902597195.1 uncultured Bacteroidota bacterium
CAGCAATCTATTTGAAAGTCTTTGCGATAACGATTCCTTTTGATATAAGGGATATAGAATTTGACAAGTCTAAACTTTTAACTATTCCATTAAAGCTAGGAATTCAAAAATCAAAAATATTATCTATTATATTATCATCAATTTCAACTCTCATAATATTCATAATTTGGCATTTTAATTATGTTGATTTAGAATTCTTTCTTACTTTCTTGATTACTTCGATTTTGCTATCTGTATTTTTGTTCTTAAAAAGCAATCAATTTACATCACAAAAATGTTCATTTTTGTTTGAGGGAATATTTATACTCATGCCTACAATACTTTTTATCCTAAATGGTTTTGAAATCTAATCATCTTTAGTATTTTTAATGAAAAATATTAATTGGTAGATTTAAAAAAAACAGCCTTACATTATCAAAATTACTTAAAGCTAGATAAAATTCTTCATGCTCAGTTTCCAATGAGCAAAGAGTTAGGTGATGAGTCACATGATGAAATGTTGTTTATAATTATTCATCAAGCTTATGAGCTCTGGTTTAAACAAATTATTCACGAGCTCAAATCAGTCAAAGACACTATCAAAGACGAAAAAATTGATGAAAAAGAGATTATCAAAGTTGTAAAAAGAACGGATCGGATAAAAGAAATATTGAACTTGCTAGTTAAACAGATTGATGTATTAGAAACAATGACTTCAATCGACTTTCTCGATTTTAGAGACTATCTTTCGCCAGCATCAGGCTTTCAAAGTCATCAGTTTAGAAAAATCGAAGTTATGCTTGGATTGAAAATTAATCAAAGACATTCTTTTGGAAACTGTCCATATCATGATCAGTTTTCAGTAGAAGAGAAAAAAGAAATCTTGACATTAGAAGATCAACAATCAATTTTTGATTTAGTTGAAAAATGGTTAAATAGAAATCCATTTGTCAATTACGAGGATTTTGATTTTGTGGAACATTACACTACAGCAATTGAAAATATGATGAGTAAAGAAATGAATAGTATTAAGTCCAGTGATATTCTCACGGACAACGAAAAGAACATTAGGATCAAAATGTTGGAGGGATCAAAAGAATATTATAATGAGATAGTATCAAAAGCTAGCTTTGAAGAAAAAAACTCAAACGCTTTTTCAAAGAATGCTTTAATATCAGCACTGCTTATTTTCCAATACAAAGACCAACCTATACTTCACATGCCTTACAGATTTCTTAAAAATTTATTAGATATTGATCATATCATTTCAAATTGGAGGTTTAGACATGCTCAAATGGTTGATAAAATGTTAGGTAAAAAAATTGGAACTGGAGGAAGTGACGGAGCAGATTATCTCAAAAATACTGTTTATCAGAACAGAATATTTAACGATATTTCAAAGATATCAACTTTGCTGCTTTCAAGATCTTTTATGCCAGAATTACCAGATAAAATTAAAAGCAAACTAGGATTTAGTAATTAATTATGAATTTAGAATTAACCAATTTGAATGCAGTTGTTTGTGGATCTACTCAAGGAATAGGTTTGGCAACTGCCGAAGTGCTAGCTAAACTTGGTGCAAATATTTATTTGCTTGCCAGAAACGAAACAAAACTTAAACAAATATCAAAGCGTTTAGATAATACCAAGGGTCAAGTTCATAATTATTCATGTATTGATTTTCAAAATTCCGGCAGGCTCGAACAAGAAATTAAAAAGATTAAATCACCTATTCATATATTAATCAATAATACCGGTGGCCCTGCCTCAGGCAAGCTCATTGATGCAAATCTAAATGAATTTAATAAGGCTTTCGAAATGCATTTAATTAACAACCATATTCTTGTTCAGCATGTTGTTGAGGGCATGAAAAAAGAAGGGTTTGGAAGAATTGTAAATATTATTTCAACATCTGTTAAATCTCCCATTCCTGGCTTGGGTGTTTCAAATACAATTAGAGCAGCAGTTGCAAATTGGGCGAAGACTCTTTCTTTTGAGTTGGCTGAACATGGAATCACAGTTAATAACGTTTTACCAGGCTTCACTAATACAAATAGATTAAAAACTTTAATTGAGACAAAATCTAAAACCTTAAATAAGAGTGTCGAAGAGATTACTAAAAAAATGATTTCCAGCGTGCCAGCTAATAGATTTGGAGAGGCGGCTGAGGTCGCGGATGCTATTGCTTTTTTATGTAGTCCATCAGCTAGCTACATTAATGGTATTAATCTGCCAGTTGACGGTGGAAGAACTACTAGCTTGTAATGGAAAAAATTTTAAATTATATAAACGGAGAACTAATTGAACCAAGCTCAAAAATCTATATTGAAAATATAGATCCATCATGTGGTAAAGCATATAGTTTAGTTCCCGACTCTTGTGCAGATGATGTTAATGAAGCTGTTAAATCTGCTAAGGTTGCGTACTCTTTTTGGAGTAAAACTACCAAGCAAGAAAGATCAGATATTTTGAACAAATTAGCTGATGCTATTGAAGAAAATTTTGATATGTTGGTGGCAGCAGAAAGTAGAGATAACGGTAAACCTTTAAGCTTGGCAGCAAAAGTTGATATACCAAGAGCCTCAGCTAACTTGAGATTTTTTGCTGGCGCTATTTTACATGATAGCTCTGATGTTCATGAGATGGACGGAGAAGCAATTAATTATACACTCAGAGTTCCAATTGGAGTTGCTGCATGTATTTCTCCTTGGAATTTACCATTATACCTACTAACTTGGAAAATTGCACCTGCTTTAGCTACAGGAAATACAGTTGTAGCTAAGCCCTCTGAGATAACGCCTATGACTGCATATTTACTCAGTAAGATCTGTAAAGAAATTAATTTCCCAAAAGGAGTGCTTAATATAATACATGGTAGAGGAGAAAAGCTTGGTGATGCTCTAACAACTCATCAGGATGTGCCAATTGTTTCATTTACGGGAGGAAGTGAAACAGGAAAACACATCTCAAAAGTAACAGCACCGTACTTTAAAAAACTATCACTAGAACTTGGTGGTAAAAATCCAAATATAATCTTCGATGACTGTGACTTTGACAAAGCAGTAAGTACTGCTTCAAGAGCTGCATTTACTAATCAAGGTCAGATTTGTTTGTGTGGCTCAAGAGTATTTGTGCAAAATAAAATTTATGAAAAATTTAAATCTGCGTTAGTTGATAAAGCAAAAAAACTCATTGTTGGTGACCCAAAAAGCTCTAATAGCCATTTAGGTGCTGTCGTTTCAGAGGAGCATATGAACAAAATTTTATTAAAAATTAATGAAGCCAAAAAATTAGGTGGTATTTTACTTTGTGGAGGAGAAAGATTGATATTGGAGGGAGAGCTTAAAAATGGTTATTATATTCAACCGACAGTTTTTGAAAATTTAGCATATGATTGTTCAATTAACAATGAAGAAATTTTTGGTCCTGTTGTAACACTAATCCCTTTTGAAAGTGAAGATGATGTAATAATGATGGCTAACTCTAGTGAGTTTGGATTGTCAGCATCTATTTTTACTAAAGATATTAGTAGAGGACATAGAGTGGCTGCTAAAATTGACTCAGGTGTTATTTGGATTAATACATGGCTGTTAAGAGATTTAAGAATCCCGTTTGGAGGAATGAAAAACTCTGGTGTAGGAAGAGAGGGAGGTTTTAATTCACTTAAGTTTTTTACTGAACCAAAAAATATTTGTGTAAAAATTTAATTTATGAACGGAGAAAAATTAAATTCCAGTAGAGCACCTCAGGCTGTTGGGCTATATCCACATGCAAGAAAGTTTGGAGACTTGCTCTTTTTATCTGGAGTAGGGCCACGAACATTAGATAGCAAAGATATTCCTGGAGTAACTCTAAATAATGAAGGCAAAATAGTAGATTACGATATTGAAAAGCAGTGTCACTCTGTCTTTAACAATATTAAAGTTATTTTAGAGGACTGTGGCTCATGCTGGGAAAAGATAATTGATGTACAGGTTTTTCTGACTAACATGAAAGATGACTTTAAAAAGTACAACAAAATTTATGCTGATTATTTTTCAGATAATCAGCCTACTAGAACAACAATAGAAATAAAGTCGTTACCGACACCAATAGCAATAGAATTAAAAGTAATAGCAACAATTTAAAATATTTATTATGAACATTAAAAAACCTTTTAACTTACAAAAATGGATTGATGAAAATAGACACCTCTTAAAACCACCTGTGGGAAACAAAAATCTATATGTTGAATCCGAAGATTATATAGTAATGATTGTGGCTGGACCAAACGCAAGGAAAGATTATCATTATAATGAAACAGAAGAGCTTTTTTATCAGATTGAAGGAAGTATTGTTGTTAAAACTCAACAAGATGGTAAACTTGTTGAAGTTCCAATTAATGAAGGAGAAATGTTTTTACTACCACCAAAAGTACCTCACTCACCAGTTAGATCTGAAGGTTCAATAGGTTTAGTAATTGAAAGAAAAAGAAAGAAAGATGATAGGGACGGGTTGATGTGGTTCTCCGATACTGCTAATGAATTACTTTACGAGGAGTACTTTCATTTAACAAATATCGAAAAAGACTTTTTGCCAGTTTTTAAAAGATTTTACTCAAGTGAAAAATTGAGAACGTGCCCAAAAACTGGTGAAGTAATGGAAGCTGATAAGAGGTATGTTAGTGAATAAAATTCTTTTGTATGAGAATTAATGGACATGGACATATACTTCCGGAACCTAATCAGATTCCAAAGTTCATGAAAGACAAGAAATTGTTTTGGATTGACAATGATAAAAAATTTATGAGGCAAGGAAATTGGTCTAGACCAATAACTGGATCAAGTTTTTTTTTAAAGGAAAAGATAGAGTGGATGAGACAAAACAATATTGATCATGGTGTAATGTTATGCCTTTCTCAGCTTTATTGTAATGGTTGGGAAAAACAAGATTGTATAGACGGTATTACTTTTCAAAACGATTTTAATGCTTCAGTTCAAAGTAATTTTCCAGAAATTTTTACCTGTGGATTTGTTGTACAGCCATTATACATGGAACACGCATTGAGAGAAATTGATAGATGTGTT
>CACJWV010000038.1 GCA_902597195.1 uncultured Bacteroidota bacterium
TTTAAGATTTTATCTTCTGTTCTAGCCTGCTCAGATTTTATGATCAAAGGCATTGACGTGAACGAAAGATCCCGATTGGCAAAAAATATCTATAATATTCTCAAGTACGAATCAAATATTGAAAAAGTTTCAGATCCACTAAATGGATCTTTTTATTTGAACTCACTAATTGAAAAAAAAGTAAATAATAATTTTGAGCAGAAAAAAAATCTTAAACTACCAGAAAGAAAAAGTTGGATTTCTGATGAAGATATTGAGATATATGACTACTTCATAAAGAATGATATTTCAAGTTTGGAACATATTAATTTTTTATCAGGTGAACCTCCATTTTTAAGAGGACCATATGCTACTATGTACACAAACAAGCCATGGACTATTAGGCAGTACTCAGGATTTTCTACAGCAAAAGATTCAAACGCTTTTTACAAAAAAAATATTTCTCAGGGTCAAACTGGTCTTTCAGTTGCCTTTGATTTGCCTACACATAGAGGATATGGTTCAGATAATGAAAGAGTCAAAGGAGATGTTGGTATGGCTGGAGTTGCAATAGATACAATAGATGATATAAATGAACTTTTTGAGGGGATAGACCTAAATAATATATCAGTATCCATGACTATGAACGGTGCTGTGCTTCCAATAATGGCATTTTACATCGCTTGTGCTAAAGAAAATGGAGTTGATATAAAAAATCTCAAAGGAACTATTCAAAACGACATACTTAAAGAATTTATGGTTAGGAACACATATATTTTTCCGCCTAAACCATCAATGAGAATAATTTCTGATATTTTTAAATATGTCTCAAAAGAGATGCCAAAGTTTAATAGCATTTCAGTGTCAGGCTATCATATGCAAGAGGCAGGCGCTAGCGCTGAAATTGAACTTGCATATACCCTCTTAAATGGATTAGAATATTTGAGAACAGGCATAGAAGCAGGCTTGAAAATCGATGATTTTGCGCCAAGAATTTCATTTTTTTGGGGTATCGGCATGAACTTTTTTACTGAAATTGCAAAAATGAGAGCTGGAAGACTACTATGGGCTAAAATTGTAAAATCATTCAATCCAAAAAATCCAAAATCAATGTCACTTAGAGCTCATTGCCAAACTAGTGGCTGGAGTTTAACTGAACAAGATCCATATAACAATATTTGCAGAACAGCAATTGAAGCTTTGGGAGCTGTTTTAGGAGGAACTCAAAGTTTACATACTAACTCTCTTGATGAAGCTATAGCATTACCCACTGAATTTTCAGCAAAAATTGCAAGAGACACTCAAAAATATCTTCAAACTAATACAGGTATATGTGAAGTTGTTGATCCTCTAGGAGGAAGCTACTATATTGAATACCTAACTGATAAAATTTACAAAAAATCTTGGGCAATAATTGAAGATATAGAAAAAAATGGTGGAATGATAGATGCAATTACTAGTGGAATTCCTAAAACTAAAATCGAAAAAGTAGCAACCATCAAGCAGGCAAAAATTGATTCGGGAAAAGAAATTATAGTAGGTTTAAATAAATTTGAGAAAAACTTGAAAGAAAGTAAGTTTCATCTGCTAGAAATTGATAATAAAAATGTTATCAAAACTCAAACCAAGAAATTAATAAAAAACAAGAAAATCAGAAACGAAAGTGATGTTTCAAAAATTCTAAAACAAATCACTAGCTCATGTAAATCAAAAAAACAAAATCTATTAACTTTGGCAGTCGAAGCTGCAGAAAAAAGAGCAACACTGGCAGAAATAATTGGTGCTTGTGAAAAAGTTTTTAAAAGATACACAGCAACCAATAATTTAATTTCTGGTTTTTATATGAAAGAGATAAAAGACAATCATCATTTTAAAAAAGCAAAGAAACTCTCTGATTATTTTTATGAAATTGAAGGAAGGCGAGCTAGAATTTTGGTGGCTAAAATGGGACAAGATGGTCACGATAGAGGTGCAAAAATTGTAGCAACATCGTTCTCTGATATGGGATTTGATGTTGATATTGGAGCATTATTTCAAACACCAGATGAGGTAGTCAATCAAGCTTTAATAAATGATGTTCATATAATTGGAATTTCTTCTCTCGCAGCGGGACATACTACAAATGTTCCGGAGATAATTAAGCTATTGAAAAAATACAACAGAGAGGACATTTTAATAGTTCTAGGAGGAGTAATTCCCGAAAATCAACACAAAAATCTGATTGATGCTGGAGTTGATCTAATTTTTGGACCAGGTTCAGTTATTGCAGAGTCAGCATGCAACATTTTAAGTAAATTAATTGATTCAAATGAAAGTAGGGGTTAATAATCTTTTCAAAAAGTTAAAAGAGTATAGACAAGTCATAAAGAAAAAAGGATTCAAGGGATTTATTAAAATCTACGGATGGAAAGTAGTGGTTGTTGTCTTTTTATATTATTTAGTTAGAGATTCCATACTTTACATACTAATTCCATACCTTTTTGCAAAAGGCTTACTCAACTGATTTAAAAACATCTGTAATTATCGAAGTACATTCAAGCATTTCTTTTTTATTTATGATTAGTGGCGGAGCAAACCTAATTATGTTTCCATGAGTTGGTTTTGCGAGTAATCCTTTATTTTTTAAAAGCATACAAATCTCCCACGCAGAGATACTTGAGGTTTTTTTTATTTCTATGGCATTAAGCAATCCTTTTCCCCTAATCTCTTTGATGATTGAAGAATTTAATTTATTGAGCTCCTCTCTAAAAATATTTCCCATTAGATTTGCATTATCACTTAAATTTTCATCAATCACTACTTCCAGTGCAGTTTTTGCAACAGCACAAGCAAGTGGATTTCCTCCAAAAGTTGAACCATGCTCACCTGGCTGAATACAAAGCATTACATCATCATTGCATAGTACAGCTGAAACAGGATAAACTCCTCCCGACAAAGCCTTTCCCAATATTAGGATATCAGGTTTAACATTTTCATGATCACAAGCAAGAAGTCTTCCAGTTCTTCCAATTCCAGTTTGAACCTCATCTGCAATAAATAAAACATTGTATTTATCACAAATTTTTCTGACAGAACTTAAATATCCGGGGTCTGGCACAATAACTCCAGCCTCACCTTGTATTGGCTCTACCATAAAAGCACATACGTTAGGGTCCTTAAGTTCATTTTCTAATGCATTTAAATCATTATAGGCAATTAAATCGTAGCCGGGCATATATGGCCCAAAACCTTTGTAAGATGATGGATCATCAGAACTTGAAATTGCTGCAAGTGTTCTACCCCAAAAATTTCCTCTAGCAAAAATTATTCTAGCCTTGTTCTCCTCAATGCCTTTTTTTAAATATCCCCATTTTCTTGCAAGCTTATTAGCTGTCTCACCACCTTCAACTCCAGTATTCATTGGTAATACCTTATCATAGCCAAATAACTTTGTTATATATTTTTCATATTCACCTAATATGTTATTATGAAAAGCTCTTGAGGTTAATGTTAATTTATGAGCTTGAGAAGTCAGCGAATCTAAAATTCTTTCATTACAATGACCTTGATTAACTGCTGAATAAGCAGATAAAAAATCGTAATAACGATTTCCCTCAACATCCCAAACATATATTCCATTTCCTTTAGAAAGAACAACAGGTATTGGGTGATAGTTATGTGCACCGTATTCGAGCTCTAGATCTATGTAATAGTTCTGGTCTTTCATTTTAGTTACAAAATTAAAAAATGAAATCAAATAATTAAATTTGCTTAATGAGTTTAAAGAAAAGAACTGTACTAAATAATGTTAAAATATTTGATATTGCAAATAAAGGCCAAGCCATAGCGAAGTTTAATGAAAGAGTTATTTTGGTTGATAAAGGTGTTCCTGGTGATATTTGTGACATTCTTGTAACAAAAAAAAGAAGGAAGTTTTGGAAAGGTAAAATTGTCAAAAGAATAAAAGACTCTGAGCATAGAATTGAGGCAAAATGTAAACATTTTGGAATTTGTGGTGGCTGTAAATGGCAAAATATGAAATATGACTCTCAATTAAACTTTAAACAAAATGAGGTTCTGAATAATCTCAAAAGAATTGGTGGAGTTGAGTTTGAAAATATTAACAAAATAATAGCTTGCGATGAAACTTTCCTCTACAGAAACAAAATGGAATTTACTTTCTCTAACAAAAGATGGTTAACTGATGAGGAAATTAAAAATTGCAAAATAATTCAAAATAGAAATGCATGTGGATTTCACATTTCGGGAAGATACGATAAGGTTATAGATATTGAAGAATGTCATTTACAAAAAGAACCTTCTAACAGCATAAGAAATTCGATTAAAGAATTTTGCTTAAAAAATGAAATATCATTTTTTGATTTAAAAGAAAAAAATGGTTTAATAAGAAATTTGTTAATAAGAACAGGATATCACAACGAATTAATGGTTTTGGTTCAGTTTTTCAAAAACGATTTAAAAAAAATTAATCTTTTAATGAATCACTTAAAAAATAGTTTCAAGAGTATAACATCGTTACTATATGTAATAAACAATAAAGCAAATAGTACAATTTATGATCAAGATGTAATTTGCTTTAGTGGAAAAAAATTTATAGAAGAAAAAATAGGTGATTTATCTTTTGATATTGGACCGAAATCCTTTTTTCAAACAAATAGTAATCAAACAAAAATTTTATTTGACAAAATCTCCGAAATTGCTGATTTAAAAAATAATCACATTGTCTATGATTTATACACAGGCACTGGTACAATAGCTCAATATTTGTCAAAAAATGCAAAAAAAATTATTGGCATAGATTCTGTTGAGGAGGC
>CACJWV010000039.1 GCA_902597195.1 uncultured Bacteroidota bacterium
TTAGTCTGTCTGATCCAATATTACCCTCTACGACCCCAGTATAAAAACTATCCCTTTTTATGTAATCAATTCTGTCAATATCAAGCTGAGATGATACAAGTTGATTTAAAAATCTTTTTTTGTGATTATTTGTAAATATTTTTATGCACCCAGACAATTTTTTTTTAAATTTTTCGTTTAAGATTTGCATGAACATAAGAGATATTTTTTCATGATTATGATCATCAATGATAACATTTTCAAGAGCATGAGAGAATGGACCATGACCTATGTCGTGAAGTAATATTGCTAATTTTAAATCAGTGGCATCTTTTTCGCTAATGAAATTGCCTTTAGTGTTGAAATGAGTAATAACTTTTTGCATTAAATGTAAAGTTCCCAAAGCATGTTGAAATCTAGTATGGTTAGCTCCTGGATAGACTAAGTTGACTAGTCCTAGCTGGCTTATTCTTCTTAATCTTTGAAAATATGGATGTTCTATTATCTCATGAATTATAGATTCTTTAATGCTTATTAATCCATATATTGGGTCATTAATGATTTTATCTTTTATATTTTTATGCATTAGTAATTAAAACATAAAATTAATAATAATATGGTTTCTATTCTTTGGGTTGATGATGAAATTGATTTACTAAAGCCACATATTATATATCTTGATCAAAAAGGTTATAATGTGCAAAGCTCTAGAAGTGGTGATGAAGCCCTTGATTTGTTAAAGCTAAGAAATTTTGACAGGTCTTTCTGGACTTGAAACTCTTGCCCTAATAAAAGAAAAATATCCAAGAGTGCCTGTAATAATGATAACAAAAAATGAAGAGGAAAGCATCATGGATGAAGCAATTGGGTCTAAAATATCTGATTACCTTATAAAGCCTGTAAATCCAAGGCAAATATTATTGGCAATCAAAAAAAATATTGAAACTAATCAGCTAGTTAGACAAAAAATGATTAGAAAATATCAGTCAGAATTCAATAAATTAAGTCGTGATATCTCATCAAATCTTGATCACAATGAATGGAAAGAATTATACAAGAGAATTGTTTTTTGGGAGTTAGAAATAGGTTCTTACTCGGATGTAGAGATAAGTGATATTTTAGAAATGCAAAAAGTTCAAGCAAATAATCAATTTTGTAAGTTTATTTCAAAGAATTATAAATCTTGGCTTCACAATAACAACTCTCCGCTTCTTTCAAACAAAGTATTTCAAACAAAAGTTTTCCCTGAAATTGAAAAAAATAAAACACTTTATTTTGTATTAATTGATAATTTGAGATATGATCAATGGAAAATGATCAGCTCGCTAGTTTCAAAAGATTTTGATGTATTAGATGATGATATTTATTACAGTATTCTTCCGACCTCTACTCAATACTCAAGAAATTCATTATTCTCAGGTTTGTTTCCCCTCGAAATACAGAAAAAGTTTCCAGAGTATTGGAGAAATGATTCAGATGAAGGAGGGAAAAATATGTATGAGGAGTTATTTTTAAGAAAATTAGTGGATGAAAAATTTCATCATGATATTAAATTATCATACAATAAGATTACTAATATTGATTTTGGTAGAAAATTTGTTAATCAAATTAACAATCTGTCAAATAATGAGTTAAATGTAATAGTTTACAATTTTGTAGATATGCTATCTCATGCTAGAACAGATATGAAAGTAATTAAAGAACTAGCAGAAGATGATTACGCTTACAGATCATTAACACTATCTTGGTTTGAGCATTCACCTTTGAGAGAAATTTTGAAAAAAATCTCTGAGCAAGGAGCAAAACTAATTATTACTACTGATCATGGAACGATTAATGTAGAAAAACCAATTAAAATCATCGGAGATAGAAATGTAAATTCTAATCTAAGATATAAACAGGGTAAAAATTTAAATTTTAAAGCTAATGAAGTCTTTGAAATTTCTGACCCACATAGTTATTTTTTACCAAAACAAAATATCAGCTCTAAATTTATATTTAATACTGAAAAAAACTATTTTGTTTATCAAAATAACTACAATAATTTTGTAAACTTTTACAAGAATACATATCAACACGGTGGAATTTCTATGGAAGAAATGCTTGTCCCCATCATTAAGTTAAATTCAAAAAAATAAATGTCTTCTTTTACTATAACTGACGAAAATGAATTAGATAAAGTTGCTAAGTTCATATGTGAACATCATTTACACAACAAAATATTTCTTTTTTATGGTGAGGTAGGTGCGGGCAAAACAACTTTAATAAAAAAAATTTGTAAATATCTAAAAGTTGAAGACAATGTCACGAGTCCAACTTTTTCTATAGTAAACAAATATACTTATGCCAATAATCATATTATTAGTCATTTTGATTTTTATAGAGTTGAAAATATTGATGAAGTGTATAATATTGGAGTTTATGAATACCTCGATAGTTCAAAATTTTGTTTTTTTGAGTGGCCGGAAGTTGCTAATGAAATTTTTACAGATAAGTATCTTAAAATATTCATTAGAGTAAATAATTCAAAAAGAATAATTAATATTGTATAACGATGAAAAATATCTTAATTGATAAATCTATTAAATTACTTCCAAAAGAGGAAATGTTGGAAGTTAAACAAAATTTTAAATCATTAAGTATTGGTATACCAAAAGAGTCCTCTCTACAAGAAAAAAGAGTTGCACTAACTCCCGAGTCAGTTGAACTTTTAATAAGTAGCGGTCATAAAGTGTATGTTGAAAAAGATGCCGGTAAATTTTCAAATTTTCATAATGATGAATACATAAAATATGGTGCTGTAATTACTGAAAAAAGAGATGAAATTTATAGTTGTGATTTTGTTTTGAAAATTGAACCACCAACAGAGGATGAAATTAATTTTTTATCTGAAAAAAATGTCATCATTTCAGCACTTCAATTGAATATTCATAAAAAATCTTTTTTTGACTCAATAAATAAAAAAAATATAACCGCTCTGTCATTTGAATATTTAAAGGACAATGAGGGTAAAAATTCTATCGTAAGGAGCATGAGTGAAATAGCTGGTAATACCTCAGTTTTAATTGCCAGTGAATGCTTAAGTAATATTAATGGTGGAAAAGGAATATTACTTGGAGGTATTTCAGGAGTAATATCTACAAACGTTGTTATTCTTGGTGCAGGAACTGTAGCTGAGTTTGCTGCAAGATCTGCAGCAGGACTAGGTGCTAATATTACCATTTTTGATAATTCAATCACTAAATTAAAGAGACTCCAAAATAATTTAAACATAAGAGTAAATACTTCAAGTTATACATCTAGGTCTCTCATGAAATCTCTTATGAGAGCTGATGTTGTTATTGGCGCATCATCTAGTCACAACTATAAACAAAATGGAATATATGTTTCAAGCGATATGGTAAAAATGATGAAAAAAGGTTCAGTGATAGTTGATGTTAGTATTGATCAGGGAGGTTGTTTTGAGACATCAAAAATTACTAATCACAAATCACCAACATTTGAAAAATTTGGTGTAATTCACTATTGTGTTCCAAACATACCATCTAGAGTTTCTAGAACCGCATCAATTTCAATAAGCCAAGTTTTGACTAATTTATTGATTAAAATAGGCAAAAGTGGTGGAGTCATTAACTATATGAAAAATAATAAGGGATTTAGAAGTGGAGTTTTTTCTTATGATGGCTTTACTACAAACAAATACATTTCTGAAAAATTTGGCTTAGTCTATAAAGATTTAGGCTTGATTATGCCGAGTTTTTAGATGATAAAAAGAATAAGATTATTTGGCTTTGGTTTTTTAGCTGGAATACTAATTCTTTCAATTGGTCCTGAAAATCGGCTAAAGAAAACATTTCTGAGTTATGTTGACTATTTTAATATGAGTAAAAGAGTTCACTATCACATTTTAAAATCTGAGATAGTTTTAGAAGATAATCTTAAAAATAAATATGAAATTGATGAATTAATAGAAGCTATAAAGATTTCAAAAATAAATTTTAAAAAAAGTAACACGGACTTGGAAGAATGTAAATATTATGTACTAGAGACAAAGCTCAATCTACAAGACTCTGAAGTAGAAATAAAATATTGTGAAAAGGATAAAAAATCTTTTGTTTCTAAAATTGAAAAATCTTTCTATTAGAAATTTCCTGTTTTAGTTGTAGTAATTCTCTATTCATTTGGCCTTTTATTGATTTATTTTCTTCTGCTCTGCGAGTGAGATATGGTATTAAGTCTTTTACTGGCCCATATGGTAGATATTTTGCTACATTAAATTTATTCTGAGCTAAAATAGAAGTAATATTATCACTCATTCCAAATAATTGTGAAAAATAAATTCTTTTGTCGGAATTTAAGATATTATTTTGCTTAACTAAATCTATCAATAAATTAGTACTTTTTTCGTTGTGAGTTGCACAACAAATGCTAACAGAATCTAGATTATCAATACAAATTTTTAATGCATTATTAAAATCTTCATCAGTTTTTTCTTTTGTTTTGTTTATAAGAGATACGTTACCATTTTTGAATGCATTATAGCTTTCTTTTTCTAGATAAGCTCCTCTAACAAGTTTAAATCCACATTTTATGTTTTGTTCTTTGAATTTTTCGATAGTTTTTTTTAAGTAATCTAATTTATCACTTCTATAGAGCTGAATTGTATTAAAAATCAGTGTTTCTTGTTTATTGTATTTAATCATCATTTCTTCAACTAAATGATCAATGATGGGTTGAATCCATGATTCTTCAGCA
>CACJWV010000040.1 GCA_902597195.1 uncultured Bacteroidota bacterium
ATTTCAAAGCCTGCCTTTTTTATTCTGTCAAGAAAGAATACTGTATCAGCTACTCCAAAAGAATCTAGTATATCTCCAATAATTGATCTTAAAGATTTTTTAGTTAATAATTCATTTACAAATTTAGCTCCCTCAGGCAATAGTTCATTAAAAAGTGACCGACCAACAGTTGTTTCGATAATTTCATTATTGGATCTTAATTTAATTATTGCATGTAAATCTACCTTCTTCTCATTGTATGCAATTCTTACTTCTTGAGATGAATAAAATGTAATGCCTTCACCCTTAACTTTTTCATCTTTAGTAGATTTTTTACTTTTAGTCATGTAGTAAAGACCCAATACCATATCTTGAGAGGGAACTGTGATTGGTGCGCCATTCGCTGGATTAAGAATGTTGTGTGAAGCTAACATTAACATTTGTGCTTCAAGAATAGCTGCAGATCCTAAAGGAAGATGAACAGCCATTTGATCTCCATCAAAATCGGCATTAAATGCTGTACATACAAGTGGATGAAGTTGAATAGCTTTTCCTTCAATCATTTTAGGTTGAAATGCCTGAATACCAAGCCTGTGTAATGTTGGGGCTCTGTTAAGTAGAACAGGATGACCTTTCATAACATTCTCTAAAATGTCCCAAACAACAGATTCTCTGGAATCAACAATTTTTTTTGCAGTTTTAACAGTCTTAACTATTCCTCTCTCAATTAACTTTCTTATAATGAATGGCTTATACAATTCAGCTGCCATTTCCTTTGGAATACCACATTCGTGCATTTCAAGTTCAGGACCAACAACTATTACAGACCTTGCTGAGTAATCTACTCTTTTTCCCAACAAATTTTGTCTGAATCTTCCTTGTTTACCTTTAAGTGAATCTGATAATGATTTAAGTGCTCTATTACCGTCTGCCTTGACAGCTGATGACTTTCTTGAGTTATCAAAAAGTGCGTCAACAGATTCTTGCAACATTCTTTTCTCATTTCTTAAGATAATGTCTGGTGCATTAATCTCCATCAGTCTTTTTAGTCTGTTATTTCTGATAATGACTCTTCTGTAGAGATCATTCAAATCAGAAGTTGCAAATCTTCCTCCATCTAGTGGAACAAGCGGTCTTAGTTCTGGTGGTATTACAGGTATCACTTTTATAGTCATCCATTCAGGACGGTTGTCTGAATGACTGTTAGCATCCCTAAATGATTCAACTACTTGTAATCTTTTTAATGCCTCTGCCTTTCTTTGCTGAGATGTTTCAGTATTTGCTCTATTTCTTAGTTCGTATGAAAGATCATCGAGATCTAATCCGGCCAAGAGATCATGAATAGCTTCTGCACCCATTTTTGCAATAAATTTATTTGGGTCATCGTCAGATAAATACTGATTCTCTACTGGTAATTTGTCTAAGATATTAAGGTACTCCTCTTCCGAAAGAAAATCCATCTTCTTGACCTCTTCCCCTTCATCATTAGTAATACCATCAATTGTTTGAATTACGACATATCTTTCGTAATATATAATCATATCTAACTTCTTTGAGGGTAGGCCAAGCAGATAACCAATTTTGTTTGGTAAAGTCCTAAAGTACCATATGTGCGCTACAGGAACAACAAGGTTGATATGACCTATTCTCTGTCTTCTAACCTTCTTTTCAGTGACTTCGACGCCGCATCTGTCACAAATTATTCCTCTATATCTAATTCTCTTGTATTTGCCACAATGACATTCGTAATCTTTGGTTGGACCAAATACTCTTTCGCAAAAAAGCCCTCCAATCTCAGGTTTGTAAGTTCTATAATTAATCGTTTCAGGCTTGACAACCTCTCCGTGAGATTTTGCTAAAACATCCTCTGGAGAAGACAAGCTAATCTTAAGTGTTGTGAAATCAAGGGTTTGAGTAGAATTTTTAGTATTTTTCATATATAAATATTTATTCAAATGATACTTTAAGCCCAAGTCCGTTCAGTTCATGTAAAAGAACATTAAAAGACTCGGGGATATTAGCAGTAGGAAGTTCTTTTCCTTTGACTATACTTTCAAAAGTTTTTGCCCTACCTGTTACATCATCAGATTTTAGTGTTAACATTTCTTGTAAAATGTTTGAAGCTCCATATCCTTCGAGAGCCCAAACTTCCATTTCTCCAAGTCTCTGTCCACCAAATTGGGCTTTTCCTCCTAATGGTTGTTGAGTTATAAGTGAGTAAGGGCCGATGGATCTTGCATGCATTTTATCGTCTATAAGATGACCTAACTTCAGCATGTATATTATACCAACTGTAGCAGGTTGTTCAAACTTTTCACCTGTTCCACCATCATATAAAAAAGTCTGGCCTAATCTTGGTAATTTTGCTTCATCTGTTTCAGCGTTTATTTGATCAATTGTAGCTCCATCAAACACAGGTGTAAAGTATTTCTTGTTTAAATTTTGCCCAGCCCAGCCAAGAATTGTCTCATATATTTGCCCTAGATTCATTCTTGATGGAACACCTAAAGGATTCAAAATGATATCAACAGGAGTGCCATCCTCTAAATAGGGCATATCTTCATCTCTAACAACTCTCGAAACTATCCCTTTATTTCCATGTCTACCAGCTAATTTATCTCCAACTTTTACTTTTCTCTTTTTTGCAACTTGGACTTTCGCAAGCTGTAAAACACCTTTTGGCAATTCATCTCCAACAGTCACTGAAAACAAGTTTCTTCTATACTCACCATATAATTCATTATACTTTCTAACATAGTTTTGTATCAACAATTTTATCAAATTATTGTTATCCTCTTTGATGGTCCATTTATCAGGATCTACAATCAAATAATTAACATCCATTAGAATTTTCTTGGTAAACTTTACACTTTTTTCAATAACAGTCTCACCTAAAATATTATGTACTCCTTTGGCTGCCTTCCCTCCAATAATACCATACAACTTGGTGACTAATCTTGACTTCAACTTTTCTTTTGTTACATTAAAATCATTTTCGATATCCTTGACTTTTTCTTTATCCTCGATTCTGTCTTTTTTAGTCTTTAAAGATTTTGAAAATAAAGATTTGCTAATTACAACTCCTTGATGCGATGGCTTAGCTTTTAGAGAAGCATCTTTAACATCACCAGCTTTCTCACCGAAGATAGCTCTCAAAAGTTTCTCCTCTGGTGTAGGATCAGATTCTCCTTTTGGAGTTATTTTACCAATCAGAATATCACCTGTTTTTACTTTTGTGCCAACTCTTATCATACCATTCTCATCTAAATCCTTTGTTGCGATTTCGCTTATGTTTGGAATATCAGCTGTGAGTTCTTCAGCTCCCCTCTTTGTTTCTCTAACACTTACTGAATGCTCTTCTATGTGCAAAGATGTAAAGAGATCCTCTCTAACTACTCTTTCAGAAAGAACAATCGCATCTTCAAAATTGTAACCTTTCCACGGCATAAAAGCAACTTTCAAATTTCTTCCAATTGCTAATTCACCATTTTCAGTAGCGTAACCTTCACATAAAACTTGACCTTTCTTTACTTTATCGCCTACTCTGACAATCGGTTTAATGTTTATACATGTGTTTTGATTAGTCTTTTTAAATTTAGTAAGGGAATAATCTTTTTCTAACTCTTCAAAACTGATAAGTTCTTCATCTTTGGTTCTTGTATATTTTACAGTTATTCTATTGGCATCAACATATGTTACCACACCATTACCTTCTGCATTTATCAGTGTTCTTGAATCCTTAGCTACGTGAGGTTCTAAACCTGTTCCAACAATTGGAGCTTCAGTTTTTAGAAGAGGAACTGCTTGCCTCATCATGTTTGACCCCATCAATGCTCTGTTTGCATCATCATGTTCAAGGAAAGGAATTAAAGATGCTGCAATTGAAGCAATTTGATTAGGTGCAACATCCATGAGATCAACATTTTCAGGCTCAGTTACCATGTAATCTGACTCTTTTCTTGACTTGATTCTATTAGATGTAAAGTTACCGTCACTGTCGATTGGAGCATTTGCTTGAGCTATAATTTTATTTTCTTCTTCTTCAGCACTAATGTACTTTGGTTCAATTGAGACATCAACTTTACCATTTTTTAACGCTCTGTATGGTGTCTCTATAAATCCAAGCTTGTTGACTTTAGCATAGACACACAAAGAGGAAATCAATCCAATATTTGGTCCTTCAGGAGTTTCAATTGGACAAAGTCTTCCATAATGAGTGTAGTGAACGTCTCTTACCTCAAATCCAGCTCTTTCTCTAGAGAGACCTCCAGGCCCTAAAGCAGATACTCTTCTTTTGTGAGTTACTTCAGCTAGCGGATTAGTTTGGTCCATAAACTGAGAAAGTTGACTTGTTCCAAAAAATGAATTTATCACAGATGATAAAGTTTTAGCGTTTATTAAGTCAATTGGAGTAAATACCTCATTGTCTCTTACGTTCATTCTTTCTCTTATAGTTCTAGCCATTCTATTTAGTCCAACAGTAAATTGTGAAGATAATTGTTCTCCAACTGTTCTTACTCTTCTATTTGATAAATGATCGATATCATCGACATCAACTTTAGAATTCACAAGATGA
>CACJWV010000041.1 GCA_902597195.1 uncultured Bacteroidota bacterium
TTGAAATTTTAATGTCAGAAAATAAATTTTGATCCCAAAGTTTTTTTATCGATTCAGAAATGAGGTCTCCCGGGACATCAATAATTTTTCCAACTTCCAGCTCAGTCATCTTAATTATATTAAATTGATCGATAAATTCTAAGCCAACGACATTTATGGCCTCAATTTTATATGACTTTTTGTTTGAATAATCAATTAAATCATTTTTTTCTGCATTAGAGGGATAAGAACATATTAGTAAAACAATTGTTACAATATTCAAAAATAATTCTTTGCATCTTATGTGTTTAATCTGTTTTGCCAAATCTTCTCTCTCTTTTTTGATATTCTAAAATTGCACATTTTAAGTCTTCCTTTCTAAAATCTGGCCAAAACTTTTTACAGAAATAAAATTCAGTATATGCAATTTGCCACAGTAAAAAATTACTCACTCTATTTTCGCCGCTTGTTCTAATTAAAAGCTCAGGGTCAGGAACGTTTTTTGTAGTTAAATATTGTTCAATTATATCTTCACTTATTTCATTTACTTTCAACCCATCACCAATAATTTTTCTAATTGCATTTTTTATTTCCCACCTACTACTGTAACTTAATGCTAAAATTAAATTTAATTTTGTATTTCCACTTGTAAGTTTAATGGATTCATTAAGTTCCTTTTTACATTTTTCAGGCAACATATTCATGTTACCAATTGAAGAAAGTTTAATGTTATTTTCCATCAATGTCTTAGTTTCACTTCTTATTGTTGATACTAAAAGAGACATTAACCCAGAAACTTCTTTTTTTGGTCTTTGCCAATTTTCAGTTGAAAAAGCATATAGTGTTAAATAATTAATTCCTATTTCTGCTGCATATTCTACAGTTTCTCTAACTGCTTTTACGCCATTTCTGTGGCCAAAAATTCTAGATTTATTTTTTTGTTTTGCCCATCTACCATTCCCATCCATAATTATTGCAATGTGTTTTGGTAAATTATTTTGATCTAAAAAATGATCCTTTGCCACATTAATTGATTTTCTAATTATTCGTAATCACAACCCTTGTTATTATCATTAAGTTTAAATGATATTGTTATTCCAAGGTATGAGTACCAGTCATTTTTTTCTGAATAACCTCTTTGGTCTCCGGCATTGAAGTTGCCAGTTGGATCAGACATATATACGGATTCATTCCCAAATTCTGGTCTTAATACGTTTTCTCCTGGATATGTTGTGCTGACATCATCTAAGTAATCAGTAAATGTCTTTCTAAAGGAATATTCTATTATAATATTAGAAACTTTATTTAATGAAAATTTAAATCCTCCTCCAAATGGAATTGCAAATTGAGCAAGCCTATATTTCTTCCTGTCAGGAAATGAGGTAGTTCCCTGGCCTTCAGTTGAAAGAGGTTGTAGATCAACCCATTCTCCATTTGCGTTTTCAGCCTGTGGATTAAAATAAAACATTGAAAGTCCGGAAAAAAGATATGGAGTCCATTTATACCTTGGATTTCCAAGTTCATAAGGTAAAAAATTAAACTCTATGTTTCCTGCAAGTTCATAAATATTTGATTTAAAGTGAAGGCCACGAGCATTACTTATAGAATCTCTATTTTCAAGTCTATCATCTCCAGAAATTTGTCCTAGCAAAATATTTGCTCTATATGAAACTCTTTTGTCAATGTTTTGCTTGTAATTTAGACTAATGAATGGTTTAGATTCTTGAAAATGTCCGCCAGAAATGCACCCATCACATTTGTTCAAATCACCTAGATAATACATAACACCTGTCTGAATTCCCAGCTCAGTGTTTGTTTTAAATTGACCATAACAAAATTGCGTGACGAATAAGCAGAATATTACTACTATTTTTCTTTTCATTTTTAAATAATTAATACAAATATAAAATATACTACAAGAAAAAAGCTAATTCCTTTTGTCAATTCCCCACATAAGCTTATTTCTTACTGTAGATAAAAATGAGTTAAAAGGTGGATTTATCAATTTTATATTAAAACTAGCTTTTTTGATTGTGATTTCTGTAGATGAGTCAAAAGCTCTAGAGCGAGAATCTAAAGAAATTAATGCTAAATCGTCTCGATCAATAACTTTTAACTTTATTACTGATTCATCATCAATAACGATAGGTCTTACATTAAGATTATGCTGTGCAATTGGGGTGATAATAATATTTCCAGATTGTGGCATAATTATTGGGCCTCCGCAACTCAATGAATATCCTGTTGAGCCAGTTGGCGTTGATACAATTAAACCATCTGCCCAATATGAGTTCAAAAATTCATCATCAACATATGCATCTACTTTAATCATAGATGAGGTATCCTTTTTAGTTACAGCAACTTCATTTAATGCAAAATTTTGATTACCAAACAACTCATTGGAGGTGTTAAGCTCAAGCAATGTTCTGTTATCAATTTTATAATTTTCTTTAAGTAAATCATTTACTGCAGCATCTATTTGATCTGTTGAAATACTTGAAATAAATCCTAGTCTACCAGTATTGATTCCCATAATGGGAATGTTACTATTTTTTACATGAGTTGCGGCTTTCAATAATGTACCATCACCTCCAATACTGATTAAAAAATCAGCGTTACCTCTTAATCCATCATGATTTTTATAAGAAAGTGGAGGTTTTTTGAAACTGATATATTTTTTAAATGTCTTTAAGAACTGTTCCTCAATGATAACTTGTGAATTTTCATTTTCTATTCTTTTAATTAAGTGTTGCAAATAATTTTTTGAGGTTTCAGGAAATGTCATTCCAAAAATTGCTATTCTCATATTTACTTTTTTCGTTTAACTTTAGTGTCTCCAAACGGATTTGAAAAATGCAAAAATATTCCTTTTTCTCCTAATTTATTAACAGAAAACTCAATTCTGAGAATTTTATCATAATATGTAATAAAATCAATAGAAAGTCCTCTTCCAATTAAAATAGAGTTAGATAAATTATTTCTTTGCTCCAAAGCTAAACGCTCAGTTTCCCTTACATATCCTACATCACAAAATAAAGAAACATACATGCTGTAATGAGATTTTTTAAATTGAGTTTTGTTAAAGAAAGGAATTTCAGCTTTAGTTTTTTCAAATATTTGATATTTAAAAATATTTTTTGAAATTAAATATTCATTTCCTGAGATAACGTAATACTCATAAGATCTAATATAATCGTTAAACCCGATTGGTAGTGAGTAAAAGTATGGAGTGCTATTATTACTGCTAATTTTAGTTTTTAAGCTAGAACCAAAAAAAAGTTTATCGTAAATATTTTTATGTAGCTCTAACTTTAAATTTATTTCAGAATTGTTAATATTTGATTCAATTCCAAAATTTTTTGATAGAGTAATTTCAGCCAGAGAACCATGAAGTGGATATTCAATATTATCTCTTTGTTCATTCTTAAAACTATATGACAGTTTAAAATAACTACCAATATTGTTTTTGTTTGAACTATTTAAATACATTCTGTTTAGCATATTAATCTCATTATCGACAACACATCTGTGGTATTTTAGAAAAATTGAATTGCTTATTCTTAATTCTTTTTTGTTTATTAACTTGAGTTCAGCAATTAAGTCTGTGCTAGTATAGTCATTATTATTACTTAAGTACTGTAACTGATTATTTGAAATTAAATAATCAGTTTTTTTTCTTCTAAAAAAATCTATTTCACTCTCTACGAAAAAGCTTTTATTTTTACCTAATGACCTACTTACATAAGTCATATTGTAATGTTCCTTATAACCTTTTCTAAATTTTAATTTTATTATCTCATTAGCTCCTCGAAAATTTTGCCAATCTAGCATAATTCCATAATTGATTTTTGACCAGTCTTCATAATTAGATTCTTTAAAATCTCTGTACCATGAATTAAAATTTCTTTCTGAAATTTCAAAAATAGGATAGGGCCACAAATACCATCTTTCAGTTAAAAAAATCTCTATCTGTATTTGATCTTCTTGAGTGTACCAAAATGAAATTTCAACATCATTGAAAATTTGTAGGTTACTTAAATTCTCCTCCGAAGTTTGTATATTTTTAATTAATTTTTCTAGTGAGTATACTTGATTCTTTTTTATTGCGATATGTTCTAAAACAGTTTCATTTTTAGTAATGTTATTACCATTAATGACAATCTTTTTAATTTTAAGTTTTTCAGTCTCTGCCAAACAAGATGTAGAAAAAACTATAAGATTTATGAATAAAATTAATTTTCTGAAGGGCATCAGGTGTTTAGATATCTCATTAAGCTGTCATATCGCTCCTCAATGTTTGAAAGGTCATTTTCTTTGTTAAAAGATGCAGAAACATGGTAATTAAAACGTTCAAAATCTTTAAGCAATCTATCTAAATTATGGCTGTTTAATTTTAGAGTAACTTCTATGTTTTTTGATTCATTAAATGAGGTTATGTATGAGCTTAAAATATTAATATTGTTCGACTCAGTTATTGAAGATATTTTAGATAAACTATAGTCCTTTTCATTCATCTCTAAAACTATTATTCCTCCATTGTTCCTAAC
>CACJWV010000042.1 GCA_902597195.1 uncultured Bacteroidota bacterium
CAGCAGGAGCTTCTTCAGCAGCAGGAGCTTCTTCAGCAGCAGGAGCTTCTTCAGTAGGAGGAGCTTCTTCAGTAGGAGGAGCTTCATCAGTAGCAGGAGCTTCATCAGCAGCAGGAGCCTCATCAGCAGCAGGAGCTTCTTCGGCAGCAGGAGCTTGTGCAGAGGCTAGCTTATCTTCAATTTCCTTCTTTCTTTTCTCATTTCTTTCAGATTCGGCCTCCATTCTTTCTTTTTCCTTGTCTTTTTTGGCCTTATCTAAATTGTCTTTTTTGGTATTAATCTTATTTTCTTTTTCATTAATCCAATCTTCAAATTTTTTGTTCGCTTGCTCTTCAGTTAGAGCTCCTTTTGTAACTCCAACCAATAAGTGTTTTTTCAGCATTACTCCTTTGTAGGATAGAATCGCTCTGCATGTGTCTGTGGGTATAGCACCTTTCATTACCCAATCTACGCATTTATCAAAATCAATATTAATAGTTGCTGGATTTGTGTTTGGATTATATGTACCGACCTTTTCAATAAATTTACCATCTCTAGGAGATCTTTGGTCAGCTATTACTAAAGAGTAGATTGGTTTTCCTTTTCTACCTTTTCTTTGAAGTCTAATTCTTGTTGCCATTTTATAATTTTTGGTTAAACCATCACGTGATTATTCCTTAATCAGGAGCGCAAAACTACTATTTTTAATTTAATTGAAAAATTATTTAATCAATTGTTTGATTCTAGTACAAAATTAAGCTCTATTTTTATAGTTTTGCAAAAAACATTTAAATGTCAACTAAAAAATTAGACAAAGCCGGTTTCAAAAACACTATACTATCAGATTACAAGCTAATTTTTGAATGTAGAGAGTCCAGTCTTTTAGGTAGACGAGATGTTTTGTCAGGAAAGGGAAGTTTTGGGATTTTTGGTGACGGAAAAGAATTAGCTCAGATTGCGATGGCAAAAGTCTTCAAAAACGGTGATTTTAGAGCAGGTTACTATAGAGATCAAGTTTTTATGACTGCTATTGGTCAATATTCTCCTAAGCATATGTTTACTGCTTTGTATGGTGATCCTGAAATTGAAAGAGAACCTAGTTCTGGCTCAAGACAAATGATGAATCATTTTGGAACAAGATTCCTTAACGAAGACGGCTCTTGGAAAAACTTGATGGAGCAAAAGAACTCAACTTCTGATATGGCATGTTTAGCATCTCAGTTTCCCAGACTTGTAGGACTAGCACAAGCATCAAAAGTTTACAGAAACAATAAAGTATTAGCAAAGTCAAAGCCCAAGTTTACAGACAACGGAACCGAAATTGCTTTTGCTACAATTGGAAACTCTTCTTGTGCTGAGGGTCATTTTTTTGAAGCTGTTAACGCAATAGGTGTTCTTCAAGTTCCTGCAATTATTTCAATTTGGGATGATGGATATGGAATCTCTGTGAGTAATGAGTACCAGGTTACAAAATCGGATATTTCTGAAATAATAAAGGGATTTCAAAGAGATGATAAAGGAGAAGGCTTTGAACTCTTTAAAGTTAAAGGATGGGACTATCCGGCCCTAATAGAAGCTTACGAAAAAGCAGAAAAGTTAGCCAGAGACAAGCACATTCCTTCGATAATTCATGTTATTGAAATGACTCAACCTACTGGTCACTCAACCTCAGGAAGTCATGAAAGATATAAAAGCAAAGAGAGACTTGAGTGGGAAAAGGAATTCGATTGTATCAAAAAATATGAAGAGTGGATCATAAAAAACAATATTGCTAGTGAAGATGAGCTTGATGAGATTAGAACTGAAGCAAAAGAAACTGTAAAGCAAGCCAAAAAGGAAGCTTGGTCAGAGTATCAAAAACCAATCAAAGATGAATTAAACCAATTATTAAACATATTTAAGTCAATAAAATCAAAATTTTCTATTGATGAAATTGATGAGTGGAGTAAGGATTTAAATCAATCTGCAATGTTTGGGTTGTTTAGAAGAGATTACATGACTAAAGCAAGACTTTTACTCACTAAGTTGAACAAGGTTTCTGGCCCTGAAAAAGAATCATTAATTCAATTTATTGACAAGATAAACAAAGAAAACTCAAACAGATACAATACTTTCTTATACAATTTAACCTCATCATCTGCAAGAAATGTTAAAGAGGTCAAGCCGATATATAGCGACAATGCAGAGCTAGTTGATGGAAGGATAATTCTAAGAGATAATTTTCATCAAATGTTTGAAGATATTCCCGAAGCAATGATATTTGGAGAAGATGTTGGAAAAATTGGCGGAGTAAATCAAGGCGTAGAGGGTATGCAAGAAAAATTTGGAGAAGAGAGAGTTGCAGATACTGGAATCAGAGAAACAACAATTTTAGGTCAAGGCATAGGATTGTCTTTAAGAGGCTTAAGACCAATCGCTGAAATTCAGTATTTAGATTATTTGCTTTATGCTTTTCAAACAATGGCTGATGATTTAGCATCTTTACACTACAGAACTTATGGTGGTCAAATATCCCCTGTAATAATTAGAACAAGAGGTCACAGACTAGAGGGTATATGGCATTCAGGGTCTCCAATGGGTATGATTATTAATGGAACAAGAGGTGTAAATATTTGTGTCCCAAGAGATATGACTAGAGCAGCAGGTTTTTATAATACTCTTATGATATCCGATGAACCAGCGATGGTTATTGAATGTTTAAATGGTTACAGAACGAAAGAAAAAATGCCAAGTAACATTGGCGAATTTAGAACACCACTTGGAGTAATTGAAGTTACCAAAACAGGAAATGACATTACATTAGTATCATATGGTTCAACGTGGAGAATAGTAAATGATGCTGCAAACGAACTTGAAAAGTTAGGGATTTCGTGTGAAGTTGTAGATATACAATCAATTGTTCCATTTGACTTAAATTGTGAAATAGTTGAATCTGTAAAAAAAACCAATAGATTACTTGTTATTGATGAGGATGTTCCTGGAGGAGCTAGTGCATATATTTTACAAAAAATAATTGAAGATCAAAAAGCATATGAATATTTGGACTCAAGTCCATCAACGCTAACAGCTAAGGCTCATAGACCTCCGTATGGAAAAGACGGTGATTACTTTACAAAACCTTCAGTGAATGATGTGATTGAAAAGGTATACTCAATTCTTAATGAAGCTGATCCAAAAAAATTCCCTCAACTATTTTGAGAGAAATCTCAACAACCGAGTCTAGTTCTAACTACAATAATCTTGAAGAAATGTCTGTTTACGACATCCTTTCTAGTATGAACAACGAAGATTTGGGAGTAGCTAAATGTGTTCAGGAAAATTTACATTCGATTGAAAAATTAGTAAATCTTACTTTTGTTAATTTAAACAAAGGAGGTAGAGTATTTTACCTTGGTGCAGGAACATCGGGCAGATTAGGAATATTAGACGCTTCTGAATGTCCACCAACTTTTGGTGTAAGTCACAAGCTTTTTATAGGTTTGATAGCGGGAGGGGACAAAGCTATAAGAAAAGCTGTTGAATTTGCTGAGGATGATCCTAATTTGGGTTGGAAGGACTTGCTTTCTTACAATGTTAATCAAAACGATACAGTAATTGGTTTGGCTGCTTCCGGAAAAACACCGTACGTTGTTGGAGCTTTAAAAGAAGCTCAGAAAAATAATATATTAACAGGTTGCATCACTTGTAATAAAAATTCTTTGCTATCTAAGTATTCTGATGTTTCAATTGAAATTGTTGTTGGACCAGAATTCATTTCTGGAAGCACAAGATTAAAATCTGGAACTGCTCAAAAAATGGTATTAAATATGTTGTCTACATCGCTTATGATAAGGCTTGGTAAAGTCATTGACAATAAAATGGTTGATATGGCTCTTTCAAATAAAAAGTTAATGAATAGAGGCGCAAAAATTATTTCTGAAACAATAAATGTTAGTGAAAAAAAAGCACTAGAATTACTTAAAAAATTTGGATCCGTCAGACAAGTATTAAACCAAAAAAAAAATGAATAAAGACAAATTAATAAAAGCTGTTATTTGGGCTAGTATGTTCTCATTTTGTGTGCTACTCTGTGCTTTTTTTATTTATGTAGGAAATAACAGAAGCAGAGATGGAAGTCACTTATTTATAATCATAGGTTATTGCTTACTTCCAACTGTTTTTATTTGTGCTTACAAAGCGCTAAGAAATATTATTGATTCTATATTTTCTTAGCTCTAATCATTTCTCTTTTACCAAGAGCTCCTTTAATTACAGAAATTTCAAAACCAATTTTTTTTAAATTTCTTTTAAAATCTCCACTTGAGCTGTAAGTGACAATGATCCCGTCTTTATTAAGTATATCGTAGCAATATTTTATTATTTTAAAATCCCAAATATTTTTTTGCTTGGATGGAGCAAATGCATCAAAATAAATCAAATCAA
>CACJWV010000043.1 GCA_902597195.1 uncultured Bacteroidota bacterium
TTGCGACTGGTCTTATTCTCATGTCAGGAGGAGCATCTGAGGATCCCGAAGTTTTTAATTATGAAATATTTAATTTCAGAAGACTTACTTTAGCTCCTATTTTAATAACAATTGGCTTTATTATCGAGATTTTTGCAATTATGCTTAAGTTTAAAGACTAGTTTTTGTGGAATTTCTAGAAGCAATAATACTTGGAATTATCCAAGGCTTAACAGAATTTTTGCCTGTTAGCAGTAGTGGTCATTTAGAGATTATTAAGCATATTTTTGGTAATGATAAAATTGGTGAAGAAAGTTTAACAATGACTGTTGTGCTCCATTTTGCCACTGCATTATCAACATTATTTGTTTTTAGAAAAGACATTAATACAATTTTTAAAAAAGCATTACAGAAAGAAAAAGAAGAAACAAATTTTATAATATTCATTATCTCTTCAATGATTCCTGCAATTATTACAGGCTTTGTTTTTGAATCACAAATTGAAAAACTTTTTGAACTGGACAGTTTGGTTTTTATAGGTTTTATGTTGATTATAACTGGAATTCTACTTCTACTAGCTGATAAGGCAAAAAAATCAGAAAAATCTTTAAATATTAAAAACAGTTTAATTATTGGTATTGCACAAGCTATTGCTATATTACCTGGGATTTCAAGGTCTGGGGCAACAATATCTACATCAGTGCTTATGGGAATTGACAAAGAAAAAGCTGCAAAATTTTCATTTCTAATGGTGGTACCCTTGATTATAGGTAAGATATCGTATGATTTGATATTTAATACTGAACTTTTAATATCAGAGAATCTGATTGTGCTCCTGATGGGTTTTCTGAGCTCATTTTTGACTGGTCTTATAGCTTGTAAATTAATGATTTATCTAGTTAAAAAAAGTAAGCTAAAATATTTTTCTATATACTGTATTTTAGTTGCACTTTTTTGCATTTTCATCTAAAAATGAAACTACATAACATAGATCAACTTAAAAATGGGGCAGTTTTTTTAATTAACAAGAAAGTTAATTGGACATCATTTGACGTTGTCAAAAAAATGAGATCATGTATTAGCCAAAAATATTCCGAAAAGATTAAAGTTGGGCATGCAGGCACTCTTGACCCATTAGCTGAAGGTCTTCTAATTGTTTGCACTGGAAAAAAAACAAAGGAAATATCTGAATTTCAAAATTTAAAAAAAAAATATCAAGGAGAGATAACAATTGGAGCAACAACACCTTCTTTTGATCTTGAAACTTCAGTTAACAGAAGATTTGACTTTTCACATGTTAATGAAAATGGTATTTTAACTGCAGCTGAAAAATTTCTTGGTAAAACTTGGCAAACTCCACCAATTTATTCGGCTTTAAAACAAAATGGAGAACGATTATATAATTTAGCGAGGAAAAATCAATCAGTTAAAATTGCTAAAAGAGAGATTTGTATTTATGAATTTAATATTGAAGAAATGCAATTACCTAAAATTAAATTTGAAATAGTTTGCAGCAAAGGAACCTATATACGTTCAATTGCGAATGATTTTGGGAATGAACTGAATTCAGGAGGATATCTTTCAAAACTTAAGCGAACTGGAATAGGTGATTTTTGTCTGAAAGATGCTATAGATATTGATTCCTTCTCTAGCATTCTCAACTGAAATTTGACAAGGCCTCATCATTGTATTATATTTGCAATCCCTTAACTCAAAAAAATACATAATGAAATATAAATTATCAAACTTTAACTATGATTTACCTGAAAAAAGAATAGTAGATATGCCTTGCGAGCAAAGAGATGAAGCTAAAATGATGGTGCTTCATAGAAATAGTGGTGAAATAGAACACAAACAAGTTAAGGATTTAATTAATTATTTTGAAGAGGATGATGTAATTGTTTTAAATAACACTAAAGTTTTTCCTGCTAGATTATATGCCAATAAAGAAAAAACAGGAGCTAGAATTGAAGTTTTTCTATTAAGAGAACTAAATAAAAAGAATAGGCTTTGGGATGTATTAGTTGACCCTGCTAGAAAAATAAGAATTGGTAACAAACTTTTTTTTGGGGAAAATGATGAACTAATTGCTGAGGTTATTGACAATACAACATCAAGAGGAAGAACATTAAGATTTTTATATGACGGGACACATGAAGAATTTAAAGAAACTCTTAACAAACTTGGACAAACTCCTTTACCGAAATACATCAAGAGAGAGCCAACTGAGCAAGATGTAGAAAGATATCAAACTATTTATGCGAAGCATGAGGGGGCAGTCGCGGCTCCTACTGCTGGCCTTCATTTCAGCAGAGAGTTGCTCAAAAGGTTAGAAATTAAGGGAATTAATTTATCTGAAGTAACGTTGCATGTTGGGTTAGGAACTTTTAATCCAATTTTGGTTGAGGATTTATCTAAACACAAAATGGAATCAGAAGAAATCATAATTAGTGAGAATGATTCAGCTATAATTAATGAAGCTAAGAATAATCACAAAAGAGTTTGCTCGGTTGGAACCACAGTTATGAGAACATTGGAAAGTTCGGTATCAACAAAAAATACTGTTATCCCTTACGAAGGATGGACTAATAAATTTATTTTCCCTCCATATGACTTTAGAATTGCTAACTGTATGCTAACTAACTTTCATCTTCCTAAATCTTCACTAATGATGCAAGTTTCAGCCTTTGCAGGATTTGATTTACTTAAAGTAGCATATAAAGAAGCCATTCAAAAAAAGTACAATTTTTATACTTATGGGGATGCAATGCTTATTCTATAATAGTGAAGAAATCAGTTCTTATATTGGGAGCAGGCTCTGGCACAAGAATGAATAGTAAACTTCCTAAACAATACATTCTTATTAAGGACAAGCCAATTATCTTTCATACAATTGAAAAGTTTAGCCATTTTGATGAAATTACAGTTGTGATAAATAAAAATCATACTAGCTTTTTTGAAAAACATTTAAATGACAATAGGCATAAAAATAAAATTAAACTTGTCTTTGGAGGAAAAACAAGAATAGAGTCTGTTCTTAACGGATTAAAATATATAGACGAAAATAGCAATGTAGCGATACATGACGCAGTTAGACCACTTATCTCTAAAGTTATGATCGACAAGTTAATTTCATCTGTAAAAAACAATTGCGTAGTTCCTGGAATAAAATTAAAAGATTCTGTTAGAGTTTATGAAAATGGAAAAGCAATTTCCATTAACAGAGAAAAAATTATAAAGATTCAAACACCTCAATGCTTTCATGCAAAAGATATCAAAGATGCATATTCAAATTTGCAAGATTTTTCATTAACAGATGACGCATCTGTTTTTGAAATGAACGGTGGAAAAATTGAAGTTGTTGAAGGGGAAGAATATAATATTAAAGTAACCACTCCATTAGATTTGGAAATTGTCAAAATAAATTATGAAAAACTATAAACTAGACATAAAAAAAATTGATGATGGGACTTTAATAGATATTCTCGAAAATTCCAATTTTAAGAAATTTAGAAAAAGTCAAATTAAGACATGGTTATTTAAAAAAATGTTAACTCTTTTGAAAAAATGACTAACCTCTCAAAAGAATTAAAGAGGTTCCTATCAAAAAAATTTGATATAAATTCATTAGAAATCACTTCAAAATCAAAAAGCAGTGATGGAACTAATAAATACCTTTTCAGATTACATCAAGGTAATGAGATTGAAGGGGTTTTAATACCTTCAAATAATAGAGTAACTGCATGTGTTTCGTCACAAGCAGGTTGTAGCTTAGACTGTTCATTTTGCGCTACGGGAAAGTTAGAGCTGAAAAAAAACCTCGACTTCTATGAAATTTATGAGCAAATTTTTGTTCTTAACAAAGAGTCACACAAAATTTATAATAAAAAATTAAACAACATTGTATACATGGGCATGGGTGAACCTCTTCTAAACTATAAAAATGTCGTTCAGAGTATTAGGCTTGCTTGCTGTCCAAATGAAGGCCTAGGAATATCTCCCAAAAGAATTACTATTTCTACTTCTGGAATTTCAAAGATGATAGATAAATTAGCTCATGAGAACCTAAGATGTAATCTTGCCCTATCATTAC
>CACJWV010000044.1 GCA_902597195.1 uncultured Bacteroidota bacterium
ACTCAAGAGAGATGGTTAAATGGCTTAGTGAAGCAAAAGAAAATCAAATTTCGGAAGTATTTCAGTTTGAAAACTCTTTCGTTGTAGCTTATGTCAAAGATCACTACAAAAAAGGATATATTGATGTTGCAAATGTGGAAAATTCAATAAAATCTATTTTGATTAATATTAAAAAATCTGAACAAATCTTATCAAAATTTAAAAATATTGAAAATCTAGCCCAACTCTCAAAAGAAACATCTATAAAAACTTTTTCTGATAATATTGCGAATATGACAAAACTTGGATTTGAGCCTGAACTAACTGGTCATATAGTTTCAAGATCTCAGAGTAATTCATTAAACAAAATTCACATGGTATCTGCAAAAAATGCTGTTTATTTTTATGAGATCAAGTCTTTTACTGAAGTTCCAGTTTTACAAGACTATTCGGTTGAAGCCAAAGAATTTTCTAGCGAATACATCATATATTCATCTAACTCAGCATATAAATCTTTAAATAAAGAAGCAGATGTTGTCGATAATAGATCATTATTTTACTAGCTATCTAAGTATCTGCAGTCTATAGGAATCCAAGTTCAAAAAGACAAAAAGAAGTATAGTAAAACTTATCAGAGATGATCCTCCATAACTTATAAAAGGAAGAGGTATTCCAACTACCGGAAACAGGCCTATAGTCATTCCAATGTTAATTAGAAAATGAACAAAGAGAATACAAGCAACACTGTACCCGTAAACTCTAGAAAAGTTTGATCTTTGTCTCTCTGAAAGAAATAAAATTCTTAGAAGTAAAGCTAAATATAATGATATAAATACTAGAGATCCTGAAAAACCCCATTCTTCACCAATTGTACAAAAAATAAAATCTGTACTTTGCTCTGGAACAAAATCAAATCTTGTTTGAGTCCCTTTGAGAAATCCTTTTCCAATTAAACCTCCCGATCCGATAGCAATCTTTGATTGTATGACGTTGTATCCAATTCCGTATGGATCTTTCTTTTGACCTAAAACAACCATTATTCTGTCAGATTGGTGTTTTGGCAAAATATTTTTTACAATGTAGCTAACAGAATAAGAATAGGCAACACAAAAAGCAAATAGAACTAAGATATTGATTATGTTCTTCTTCTTTTTCTTGAGAAAGTAGAAAATTACAGATACAATAAAAAATAATAGAATTAGCAAAACAAAGAAATCGAGAATCAAACACATTATCGTTAGTAAGAAAATAGAAGCTCCAAAAATTAATACATTTTCTGTTAAACCTTCTCTATATAAAACAAGAACGAAACTAAGAAAAACTAAAGCTGTTCCAGTGTCATTCTGAATGGTTATTAGTAGTAATGGTATAAGAACTAAACCAAAACATAATATAGTTTTTGAAAAGTTAAATTTTTTAATACTAAATAAATTAATGTACCTAGCTAGCGCTAATGATGTTGCGAATTTTGCAAATTCTGAGGGTTGAATTCTAAAACTTCCAAAATCAAACCAAGATAGTGAGCCATTAGTTATTTTTCCAACAAATAAAATTAGAATTAAACTGCTAATGCTAAGAGCATATATTAAAAAAGATAATGAGAAAAAAAACTTCCAATCTATTATTATCACAAAAAATGCAATTAAAGATGATATTAAAATAAATAAAAGTTGCTTGCCGTGTCTTTTTGATAGATTAAAAATTTCATTTGAATCATCGTTAAATTCAGATGCATATATATTGAAAAAGCCAATAAAAACTAGTGCTAAATACAATATAACTGATAAATAATCTATATTCTCAAATATATTTTTGGCTTTTCTCATTTATCTTTAAGTTCAAAATATTTTTGAATCAAATTATTTCCAATAGGTGCAGCCCATTTAGATCCCCAGCCAGCATTTTCAATAAAAACAGCAATAGCAATTTCAGGATCATTTTTTGGTGCAAAAGCTATATAAATAGAGTGATCATCACCATGTGGATTTTGTGCTGTTCCTGTTTTACCACAAATATTAAATCTCTCAATTTCAGGATTGTAAGCAGTCCCGTTTTTTGAGTTGACAACATCAAACATACCTTCAATCACATATTTGAAATGTTCTTCGTCAATAGAACAAAATTTTTTATTTATAAAATTAGAATCAATAGACAATTCATTTTCAATTGTTTTTATTATGTGAGGAGTGTAAAAAAAACCTCTGTTAGCAATTATTGCACTAACATTTGCCAACTGAATAGGAGTTATCAATAATTCACCTTGACCGATTGACATAGAAATGATTGTGCTAGAATTCCAATTATTTTTGCCATAATAATTATTATAATAATCAGCTTTTGGTAATAATCCTTTTCTACCAGAAAAAAAATCATTATTCATCCAATCACCAATACCAAAGCTAGACACATGAGAAAACCAATTTTTGTAAGCTTTTTCTGAACTATCAAATTTATTAAAGTACTTTTCAAAATTTTCACAAAAAAAAGGATTACAAGAGTATTTTATCGCATCCGTAAGATTTACCCTTGACTTATGTTTATGACATTTTACAGATCTATCTTTTTCAAAAAAATATTTACCATCGCAATTATAAAAGTTACTCACATTTAAAGTATTCTCCTGTAAGCATATTAAACTATTAATAATTTTAAAAGTTGAGCCAGGTGGATACTCTCCTAACAATGCTCGATTAAACATCGGTTTAGTTCTTTTATTAATTAATTTTTTATAGTTGTTAGATCTATTTTTACCAGATAATTTTTCAGGATCGAAGTTAGGTGATGATACTAAAGAAAGTATTTCTCCATTTTTTGGGTTAATTGCTACTATTGATCCTAGTTTATCATTTAGCAACTCATTGCCATAATTTTGTAGTTCGATATCAATAGTGGAAATAAGATTCTTCCCTCTGATAGCGAGAGTGTCATACTCACCATTGTTAAATTTTCCTTGAGTCCTATTATGTACATCAACTAACCTTATTGACATTCCTTTTTTGCCTCTTAGTTTATTTTCATAAGAAGCTTCAATTCCACTAACTCCATGTAAATCACCTTTGATGTAAAAATTATCTTCTTCCATCTTTTTAGCATTTACCTCTCCCATAAACCCTATTAAATGTCCTAAGTTTTTGTGAGGATAAATTCTTTTTGTAACTTTTCTAAGATAAAAGCCTGGAAACTGGTAAAGCTTTTCTCTAAAATTTGCAGCGGTAATCGCATCTATTTGTTTTTCGAAAATACTTTCTCGATATTTAGAATATTTTACAGCACTATTTAATTTTTCTATAAAATCCGCTTTTGGAATATTTATACTGTTACAAAAAACAGTTGTATCGATTTTTGTGACCTCTCTTGGTACAACAATTATATCAAAAGCAGGTTCATTAGATACAATAAGGTTACTGTCACGATCAAAAACCAATCCTCTTACTGGTTGTAGAACATCGTATCTTAAAACATTATTTTTAGCAGAAAATTTATATTCTTCATTAAGTACTTGTATATAGAATAACTTTACTAGAAATATTATGCTAACTGCTATAAAAAATAGTGCAACAACATTCTTTCTTAAAGAGTTTTTCATTGTTTATTTATATAATAAAGTTCATTGACAAAAATTAATAAAAGAGTCGCTAATGTACTTAGTATCGTTTTAATAATTAGATTAAAAATATTACCAATTTCAAAATCAACAATAAAAAATAAAATTAGTGAATGAAGAAATATTAATGTAGAAGAATAAACCAAAAATTGTAGTGTGCCAAGATTGTTCAATCTTATATTTTCCTCGTTGCTCAAAGTTTTAGAATTTGATAAAATTGAAAGAATTTTTGGTCT
>CACJWV010000045.1 GCA_902597195.1 uncultured Bacteroidota bacterium
AAGATTCGGCCCGGTCGTCTAGTGGTTAGGACGCCAGGTTTTCATCCTGGTAACCGGGGTTCGATTCCCCGTCGGGCTACAAAATAAAAAATTATGGCTAATCATAAATCAGCATTAAAGAGAATTCGTCAAAACGAAAAAAGAAAAGCTTGCAATAAGTATCAGCATAAAACCGCAAGAAATGCTATCAAGAAGCTTCAAAATGATACTGATAAAAAATCTGTAAAAAAACTCTTCCCAAAAGTTGTTTCAATGATTGATAAGCTAACTAAAAATAACATCATACACAAAAATAAGGCCTCAAACCTTAAATCTAAGCTAAACAAACACTTTAACGTAGTCACAAAAAAATAGCACTTTAGGTGATTAAAAATATTTTTTTTGATCTTGATAGAACTTTATGGGATTTTGAGAAAAACTCTAAATTAGTACTAGAGGAAATCTTTTTTGAATTTAACCTCAAGGAAAAAATTTGTGTTCAAAAAGAGGTATTCATTAACGAATACAAAAAAATCAATGAAACCTTATGGAATCAATATCGAATTGGAAAAATTAAAAAAGAGTTTTTGAGATATAGTAGATTTAAGCAAACATTAGAATTATTTAATTATTATGATGAAAGTTTGTCAATAGAAATTTCTGATTATTATGTAAAAGAGTGTCCAAAGAAAAAAAATCTTTTCCCAAATACAATTAAAATTTTAGATTATCTAAAAAATAAATACAATTTACATATCATAACAAATGGATTTGAAGAGGTACAAATTATAAAATTAAAATCCTCAGGATTATCAGATTATTTTGATCAGATTATTACATCAGAAAAAATTGGAGTAAAGAAGCCTGATCCTAAAATTTTTAGTTTTGCATTAACATCGGCAAAAGCAAATAAAGAAAACTCTATAATGATAGGTGATGATTTAAAAGTAGATATCTTGGGAGCAGAAAATTTTGGAATCAGAGCAGTTTATTTTAATCCAGATATGAATATTCATAATGAAAAAATTAGTTTTGAGATAAAAAATCTTGATGAGTTAATTTCATTATTTTAAAATCGGCTTTTTTCAAATCTTTCCAAAAATTTACATAAGATTTTTTGACAACATCTGGATTTTCGATTAGAACAAAGTCATCAACAATGGCCAGTGCAGCAAAGCTCATTGCAACCCTGTGGTCATAAAAGGTAGAAACAAGTTTTTTTTGTTTTATGTTTTTATATCCTATCTGAAAACTTAAAACCCGATCACTTTCCTTAAATTTTTGAGTTTCTGTTCCATTAACTTTTGTCTTTAGATTGTGTTCTTGAATAAGAATTGAAATTGGTAAAAAAATATCAGGAAAATCTTTGATGTCTAAGCTATTCAATTCATTAAAATTCTTAATTTTTTTCATTAATATATCATTTCCTTTTTCAATCATTTTAACACCAAAATGTTCAGCAATTCTAAAAACTATACTATCTCCTTGTAGTTCAGAGTAAGTTAAATTTTTAAGAAGAATTTCTGAATCTATCGCTAGTGAGCAAATAAGCATCCAAAAAGAAGAAGCTGACCAATCTTTTTCAACTACAATGTCATGAGGAACAATTTTCTGTTTTCTGATTATTATTTTATCACTATCCCATTTGTACCTTAATCCAAATTTGGTCATTAATTTTAGTGTCATCAAAATGTAAGATTTCGAATAATGATTATTTTTTAAAGAAATTGAAAGTCCATTTTCCAATTTTGGCGCAATCATAATTAAAGAGGAAACATATTGAGAAGTCTTTGATAAATCAATTGTAATTTCATTTCCTATTAACTTTTTGCCAATGATTTGAACTGGAGCATACCCATATCTTTTCAGAAACTTAATATCAGCCCCAATATCTAATAGAGCATTAACAAGCTCGAGTATAGGTCTTTTTCTGATTCTTTCATTACCATCTATTATTACTGTTCTACCAACTTGAACAGAAAAGTATGATATTAAAAACCTTAAAGAAGCGCCGGAGTCTTCAACATCTAATTTTTTTTCTTGCGATTTAATTAAATTATTTAATCTAATGCTATCATTTGAGTCAGCTATTTGATCAATTATATATTTATGTTTATATAGGTTATATAAAATTATTAATCTGTTAGAGATACTTTTGGACATTGGAAGTTCAACTTCACAATTTACTGTTTTATTTCTTTGAGAAATTTTATAAATCATCAATGTTTATATAATTATTGAAATCGCACTTGCCAATATCCTTTAAAATAGAAAAGTTGATAAGATTATCTTCATTTTTCTTATCATGCTTCAAATATTTAATTAAATGATTAATATCAACTTCTTCAATCTCCTTATAAATTGATTTAATGTACTTAATTATTTCATTCTTTTTTCTTGTTCTGGAATATTTAAGCTCCATAATGATACCCATTGCAATTGCTTTTCCATGAGTAATTTTCTTTTTTTTGTTCAAGTAAAAACTTTCAATGGCATGACCAATTGTATGTCCAAAATTTAAGATTTTTCTTGGGCCTTTGTCAAATGGATCCTTTTCCACAATTTCCTTTTTAATGTTTAATGATTTAAATATTAGCTCATTAATATTATGATTTTTATAAAATTTGGAGCTTAGTAAGGTCCAAAAATCAGAATCGTATATAAGCGCACTTTTAACAATTTCAACATAACCTGATAACCATTGATTTGTTTCTAATGTATTTAAAAAATTTGTGTCAATGTAAACAGAAATTGGATTTTTAAATGTGCCTATTTGATTCTTAAACCCAAGAAAATTGATTCCATTTTTACCTCCAATAGATGCATCAACCATTGACAGTAATGTTGTTGGTATATTTAAAAAATCAACCCCTCTTTTGAAAGTAGAAGCGCAAAATCCTCCTATATCACAGATAACACCTCCGCCTAAATTGATTATTAGTGAATTTTTATTGTAATTGTTTTGAGATAGAAAATTCCAAATATTTAGTACTGATGAAATATTTTTATTGATTTCAGAGGATTCAATTTCAATTATATCAAATTCACTTTTAATTTCTTTCAGAAAATAGTCTATAATGTTATTTTTTTGGTTTTTATCCGTTAATAAACATATCTTTTTGTAAGAATCAAGTTGAATGTTTCTTAAGATATTTTCTCCAATAAAAATTTTATAATTTTCACAAATTATACTTTTCATTCTGTTATTTCATATAAAGGATTACCAGTTGATCCGTTTGGATGTGAAATTTTTAATATTTGAGCAATAGTTGGTGCAATATCTTTAACATTAGTTTTTCGGTCAGTGTGACCCTTTTTAATATTACCACCCCAAAAAAGTAATGGAACATGAGTGTCATAGCTAAAGCATGAACCGTGAGTAGTACCTCCTTTTTTCCAACTAAAGTTGATCCAGCCTGGTTCAAGTGTATAAATTATATCACCAGATCTTTTACTATTAAACCCCTTTTGAATTAAAGAATTTGGGGCATCTAAATATTCATTCTCTTCAAGTTGCTTATAATGATATGTTTTTTTTATCGCTGGATGATAATCTATCAAATAGTCAACAGATATTTTTCTTATTTTTTCAATGACTTCATATCCCAAATTTTGCATAATAAAATCTCTATTTAAAAAAATTTGATCATTTGATACATTAAGAATGAGTTCGTTGTCGCTGATATCTTTTGTTGGTAAGTTTAATCTGTCTTTGATATGCTCAGCTAAGTCTGACTTCAAGTTACGTGTAGAGAAGTAGCCCGATGGTATT
>CACJWV010000046.1 GCA_902597195.1 uncultured Bacteroidota bacterium
TCTTGGAGAATACCTTGAAACATTTGACCAGATTTCATTAGTATATCTACTTTATTATTGTAGTTTTTAAAAAATTGATTAGGTACTATGAAAGGACTATAGATACCAGGAGAACTTACAGAAAGAGAAAAATCTTCAATTTCTCTATCTAATTTTTCTTCAATATGTTTAGTTAAACAAACACAGTCATCTAAACTTATTCCGTCTTCTCTGTCAAATGTAACCTTGATATCATTATTTTTACTAACCTTAATGTCTACCAAATAGCAATTCATTTCTTTTACTTTTGAACAGGCAATTTTTTTGATATTTGAAGCTTGTATCATAACTTAGTTATATGAAAGAAGGGGCAAAAGCCCCTTCATCAAATTTTAAATCTGTGCAAATATATGAAATATTTACTATTGTAAAACTATTCTCCTTGTTATTATGGACTTACTGTTTTCTACTCTAATTATGTATATTCCTTTTTTATAATTATTTAATTCAAAAACTTTAAAATACTCTCCATTATAATTTTGTTTTTCTTCAATCAAAATTGCATTACCAACTGCATCTATGATTGATATTTTAAAGTCATCATTTTCAAAAATATCAAACTCAATATATAGCTTTCCTCTAGAGGGGTTTGGATAAATATTTAATGAGCTTATATTACTATCATCTGTGTTATCAAACGTCATAATTTTTGCACTAGAAATAGTTGTGAAGAAAATCCATGGTGTGAATCCAGAACTATTATTTGTAGCTGTATCACAAATCGATTTAACTTTCCATTTATATGTTGATGATGGATTAAGACCACTTATAGTCAGGACATTAACTGCCCAAACTGTATCAACATTAACTCCAGGTATACCTGTTTGCTTCCACTTGATTTTGTATCCTATTGCACCTGGAACAACATCCCAGTTCAGATCAGCTGAAGATGAAGTTATATTGCTTGTAAATGGGTTTGTTGGCTTTGCACAAGCAGCTGGAGTCGCAAATAAAACAGATGATGACCACGCCGAAACATTTGATGAATCTACTGAACAAGATGTTCTTATTTGCCACTCGTAGTTTGTACCAAGAGTCAAGTTATTCTTTGTTCTACTATTTCCATATACACTGTTTATATAGTTCCAAGAGCTTCCGCTTTCTCTCCATCTAATTTCATAATGATGTGCACCTAAAACTGAAGCCCAATTGAATGTTGCACTTGTAAGAGTAATATTAGTAGTAGATAAATTGTTAGGAACTGCACAAGATAATCCAAAAGTTTGTTGCGGTGACCAAACAGAACTATTAAGACCTAAACTATCACACATAGATTTTACTTGCCAAGTATATGTAGAAGGTGTTAGTCCAGTCAAGCTTATATTAGAAGTATTTACTGTATCATATGACCATGAACCTCCTTGAGGTCTATATCTTACTCTATATCCCCAAGCTCCAGGAACATCATCCCAGTCTAAATCTATTGAGGAAGAGGTTGCATTAGCTGAACTTAAGTTTGTTGGTATTACACAAGGTGTTAATGTATTAAATACCTCCAATGCTGACCACGCAGACACTGAACTACTATCACTTGTACATGCTGTTCTAACTTGCCACTCATATGTAGATGCCTGAGTTAATCCATACTTGTCTTTGTAAGTGAAAGTAATATTTGTAAATAATTGCCATGATGTTGTTCCTACCTCTCTTACTCTTACATCATAGTGATTAGCTCCAGCTACAGCATTCCAATTCAATCTAGCAGAAGTGAATGTAATATTAGATGTACTTAAAGTACTCGGAGCTGGTAAGCTTATCACATTTACTATTACACTATTTGTAGATGTAGTAATACATCCAGCTGTCGTAGTGACTGTAACGCTGTAAACACCAGACGTACTAACTGATAATGTTGGAGATGTACCAACAACTGAACCACTAGCATCTGTCCATGAATAGCTGAAGTTTGGATTCTGAGTAGACGATGATAATGTTACACTTGTTCCATTACATATATCTATTGGACCTACCGGATTAGCAGTTACTGTCAGAGATGGAATCACATTTAATGATGTTATAACTATAGAATCACACCCATTAGACGCTGTTAATGTATCATTGTAAATACCTGTGCTTGTATAGACGCTAGAACCTACAACTATGCTATCTCCATCACAAATACTTTGTTGATTATTAAATACTATAGGAGCATTCTGTGTTATAGATATCGAACTCGTTGCAGTACAACCAGTAGATAAATCTGTTACTGTTACAGTATATAAACCTGACGTTAAACCAGAAAGATCTTCAGTAGCAGCTCCATTACTCCACAGATAAGAATATGAACCTGAACCCCCTGAAACACTTAAGTCTATTGAGCCTGTACTGCCTCCATTACATAGTACATTAGTAGTAACACTACCAAGAGATAATGCACATGACGGTGTAATAAAGAACTGCATCGGTGTCCATGAAGAAGTATTAAGACCTAAACTATCACACATAGATTTTACTTGCCAGAAGTATACACTCGCAACCTGTAAAGAACTAAGCGATATATTAGAAGTATTTACTGTATCATATGACCATGAACCTCCTTGAGATTTATATCTCACTCTATATCCCCAAGCTCCAGGAACATCATCCCAATCTAACGTAGCTGAAGCCCAACCTGTTGTTGAACTTAAGTTTGTTGGTATTACACAAGGTGTTAATGTATTAAATACCTCCAATGCTGACCACGCAGACACTGAACTACTATCACTTGTACATGCTGTTCTAACTTGCCACTCATATGTAGATGCCTGAGTTAATCCATACTTGTCTTTGTAAGTGAAAGGAACATTTGTAAATAATTGCCATGATGTTGTTCCTACCTCTCTTACTCTTACATCATAGTGATTAGCTCCAGCTACAGCATTCCAATTCAATCTAGCAGAAGTGAATGTAATATTAGATGTACTTAAAGTACTCGGAGCTGGTAAGCTTATCACATTTACTATTACACTATTTGTAGATGTAGTAATACATCCAGCTGTCGTAGTGACTGTAACGCTGTAAACACCAGACGTACTAACTGATAATGTTGGAGATGTACCAACAACTGAACCACTAGCATCTGTCCATGAATAGCTGAAGTTTGGATTCTGAGTAGACGATGATAATGTTACACTTGTTCCATTACATATATCTATTGGACCTACCGGATTAGCAGTTACTGTCAGAGATGGAATCACATTTAATGATGTTATAACTATAGAATCACACCCATTAGACGCTGTTAATGTATCATTGTAAATACCTGTGCTTGTATAGACGCTAGAACCTACAACTATGCTATCTCCATCACAAATACTTTGTTGATTTACAAATAAAACAGGCTGATTGATAGTTAAGTTTAATGTTGCAATAC
>CACJWV010000047.1 GCA_902597195.1 uncultured Bacteroidota bacterium
ATCTTCAAAAACATTACAATGAATTGTAGATATAATTTTAGCATTTATTAAATTTTTATTTCTTGACAAAAACTTATCAGGTCTAAATCCATGAGCGTGAACAATTCTGAACTCTTTGAAATCACAAGGCTTACTAAAGTTAAGTTTTTTTGTCTCACAATGTAAATCTAGTTCAATTATTTCATCAAAATGAAAAACAGTAAAATCTGCGAAATCCGGATATAATTTGAGAGTATTGTTCACAATATCTTTAGCTACAATTATAGACCCCATATTGGCTAGACTTGGTAATAAAATTGCAATTTTAATTTTCATTTATTTATTTTTCATTACAAAATCATAAACAGAATTAATCCTATTTGCTACACTTGTCCAGGTGTAATTATCTAAAACATATTGTTTGGCATTTGAGGCTAAAACTCTTTTATTTTCAATATTAGAAATTACATGATTTATAGCGTTGGTTAAACTATCTACATCTCCAGTTTTAAAAAAAACTCCTGTGTTTTTATTTATTATACTTTTATGAGGCTTAATGTCTGATACTATTATGATATTGTTAGTAACCATTGCCTCTAGTAAAACTTTAGGCAGACCCTCTGAATAAGAAGGAAACACGAAAATATCAGCGTGTTCGAGATGCTTAATTAATTCTTGATGTTGCAAATTTTTAATCAAACTTACCGAATTTATCAATTTTAATGACTCTATTTTGTTTTTTAGGTTTTCGCGCTCTGATCCCTCACCTATAATTTTAAGTTTAACATTATTGTAGTTTATTCGACTTATTGCATTTACCAAATCAAATTCACCCTTACGTTTATTTAAAGCGCCAACAAAAATAAGTTCAATCTCATTCGATTTTTTTTTATGACTTATAAAACTTGAAGCTTTAAAAGTATGGTGATTAACACCATTATAAACAGGACTCACTGGAGCGGCCTTTTTATAAAAGAAATTAATCTCCTCTGTTAAACTGTCACTTACTGTGGCCAGGTGATCTGAATAGTTTAAATAAAGTTTTTCTTGTAGAAGTGTCTTAAAGCTTTTATTTTTAAATGACTTAAATTGTTTGTAGAACACATTGTTTTTTCTCCAAGATAGGTTTGAAAAATCAATTTTATTTATATTAAAAAACTGGGCTATTCTAACAATATGTACAGAACTAACAATAGGGGTTTTAAGTACTAGTATTTTTTTTAAAAGAATCAACCATAAAGCTGAAAACCCATGGTTATGAATAATATCTATTGGTTTTTTATTTCGAATTTTAAAATAAAGTACCATTGCTTTGAAGCTGAAAATCAAATCATAGTTTGATTTTACTCTAATTACCTCATAAGGAAGAGAATTATCAACAGTTTCATGACCCTTTGAGTATTTGGTAATCACAGTAACAGAATGTCCAATTTCATGTTGTGCATTCGTTAATTCAAAAGGACCTGGGCCTAAGCCTCTCCAAGGAGGAACAAACGTTGAACTAATTCTTAAGATATTTAACTTTTGCAAATTTAAGTTTGTATTAATTTATTATATAATTTATGATAACTCTGTGCTATTGAATACCATGAATAATTTTTATTTGTGGTCTGTTCGATTAATTGTCTATCTAACTCTTCTTTATTAAAAATCGAAATTAACCCCTCAGCTATTTGATATTCACTGTCAGAACGAATTTTGTATCCGTTAATGGGGTTAATTATATCATTTGGGCCTGGCTCAAAATTTGAAATAAAGGGACACCCACAGGCCATGGCTTCCAAAATAGTCATACCAAAGATTTCATCATAACTAAACATCATTGTAAAATCTGAATTTGCATAATAGTGTTTCATTTCAGTATTAGGAACTTCAGGTATTAAATTAATTTCATTTTCCAGATTGTAGCATTTGATTGTGTCATTTATTGAGGCCTCAAGCTTTCCTTTACCAATAATAGACAGTTCAAAATTATATCCTTTTTGTTTTACTATTTTTAATGCCTTTATTGTAGTATTGTAATTTTTCCTTTTTATTAAACTGCCAATCATAAGTAACTTTAATTTTGAGTTGCGCTTATTTTTATCTAGTCCATCAGAATTGAAAAATGAGGTGTTAACTCCCACAGGTATCACTTTAGTTTGTTTAATTCCTTTATGTTTTAAATAACTTGCAGCTGCTGAGGTCTTACAAATAGCTAAGTTAGTAACTTTACAAATCAACTTTCCAAATAAAAAGTCCCAAATACTAAATAGTATTCTTTTAAAACTTTTGTCACTATCTTTATACATACCTTGGTAAAGAATCATTTTTTTATTAAAAATAAAACAAAAAAAAGATACTATTAAAGTAGATAGTGCATGAAACTCAGAGGTTTGAACAATATCAAAATTTTTACTTTTTAAAGTGCCCCAAAGACCCATTAACAAAGGTTGGTTAAATTCCTTTTCAGGAAACCATTTAGAAGTTTTTAAATAATCTATTCTAACACCTTCTGTAAACACTGTTTTTTTTGTACTATTAAATCGATTTGCAGTTACTATTGTAACTTCCAAATTCAATGCTAGAAGCTCTTTAGCTAAATTGATTTGCTGGCTTTGATAATACTCTAAACTTTTAGAAGTTGATATGTATGGTGATACAATTAGTATTTTCATTGCTTAAACCTATTAAACTTTACAGTTTTGTGAAAACAAATTATTAATACAGCTACAATATAAATTTGTCTGTTTCCTAGAGCAAAACCTAGATTCTCAAATGATGACCATGTCCCAAATGCTACCAGCATACTTAAAAGTATATTCATACTTTTTTTAGTATTAATATCATTAGCTTTTAACTTGTACTTTAATGACTTGAACAAAACAAATAACCTATTGTATATAATAAATTCAAAAATCAGCCCTAATAAACCTAATTCTGCTAATAATTGAATAAACATAGAATGAGGGGGGCTACCAGTTAACAATCTCACATAACCCCATCCATTTCCAAATATAGGAGAATCATAAAATGATTCTAAAGCGACATTAAACAAATAAAGCCTGTTTATACTACTATAATCACTTTTGGTACCCATTACTTGAAAATTAGTTAGTAATGATTCAAAAGGTATTAATGCGATAAAAGTTGATATGCCAAGCAGAAAAATTAAAGAAAATTTAAACTTTTTCTTAAACAAGAATTTTCTATTACTATATAGAAGAAAAATTATTGATACTAATGACGCTAAAATTGCTCCTCTGCTACCAGAGGTTACAATACCTATAATACTAATCAATAATATAATTAAGGCAAAAAACTTATGAACATTAGATTTAGATGTCGTTAGAAAAAATAATGATGAAAACAGGCTAATTATTGCCATTTGACCATATACTATATAGTGCTTAGCAATACCTATCA
>CACJWV010000048.1 GCA_902597195.1 uncultured Bacteroidota bacterium
TATTTTTCACTTCCTCATAAATAGATTCATGAATAATAAGCCTTCTTGTCGTTGTGCATCTTTGCCCACAAGTTCCTACTGCACCAAACAAGGACCCAATTACCGTTATTTTTAAATCAGCATTAGGGGTTACAATTATTGCATTGTTTCCGCCTAGTTCTAATAAGCTTTTCCCAAATCTTTTAGCTACAGTTGAGCCAACAATTCTTCCCATTCTCGTAGAGCCAGTTGCGGATATAAGAGGAACACGTTCATCAGTAGTTAAATATTCACCAACTTCATAATTTCCAGTTATTAAGCAAGAAATACCTTCTGGCAAATCATTTTCTTTAGCTACATCAGCCCATAAGTTTTGACAAGCAATGCCACAAAGGGGTGTTTTTTCAGAAGGTTTCCAAACGCAAACATCACCACAAACCCATGCGAGAGCGGTGTTCCAGTTCCAAACAGCAACAGGAAAGTTAAAAGCTGAGATTATCCCAACAATGCCAAGAGGGTGGTATTGCTCGTACATTCTGTGTTTAGGTCTTTCAGAATGCATTGTTAATCCATTTAGCTGTCTTGAAAGGCCAACGGCAAAATCACAGATATCAATCATTTCTTGCACTTCACCTAGACCCTCTTGTAGAGACTTCCCCATTTCATATGAAACTAACTCACCTAAAAAACTTTTGTTTTGTCTAAGTTTCTCACCATATTTTCTTACGATCTCTCCTCTTTTTGGAGCAGGATAGCTTCTCCAAAACTTAAAAGCTTCTTGCGCTGTCAAAATAACCTTATCATAGTCATTTTTAGTAGTTGATGAGATAGAGCCAATAAGCTCACCATCAACAGGGGAATAAGATTCAATTTGCGGCCCACTACCAAAAAAATTGTTTCCAGTTGAGGTTCCCATATTTTCTTTGGAGATATTTAACTTTTCAAGTGTTTCTTTAATATCTATCATTTGTATTGTTTTTAAAATTCTTTATCGTTCTCGTCTACGACTATTTTTTCTTCACTAACCTCTTCAGTAATGTCTTCATTTAATAAGCTATTGCTAGCTTCAGAGTCGTCTTTAATACCGTCTAAATCACTATCAACCAACTCTAATTCGCTTGATTTATTTTTTTGTCTGATAAGAGACCAGCTCATCACTAAGCATGTTGCTATAATTATAAAAAGGAGATATGGTTCAAACTCTAAGCCACTCTTAAAGTGAGGGGGAATCTTGTAAAATAATAAAACACTAATTAAACCTCTGGGAGCAAGGTATAGTTGTGGTATTATTTTTTTTCCCGAAACTGAGAAAAGAACAACAGCCCTGCATAAATAAATAATTACTAATAATGCAAAGCCAATTAAAATTACTTTAAGATTAAAAACAGAGATTAAAGAAACACTCCAGCCGAAAATTATGAAAATAGGAATAGCATGTGATCATGCAGGATTTACACATAAAGAAAATTTAAAAAATTATCTTAAAGAAAAAGGAATTGAAGTGAATGATTTTGGTTGTTATACAGAAGAAAGTGTAGATTATCCAGATTTTGCTCATGAGCTAGCAAAAAGCATTCAAATAAAAAAAAATGACTTTGGAATACAATTTTGTGGAACTGGAAATGGTATTAATATGAGTGCTAATAAACATAAGGGAATCAGATCAGCCCTTTGTTGGAACGTTCATATTGCAGAGCAGTCTAGACTACACAACAATGCCAATATCTTAACTATGCCGGCTAGACATCTTAACTGGAATCAAGTTAAAGACATAGTAGACATTTTTCTAATAACAAAATTTGAAGGAGGAAGGCATGAAAGAAGAGTGAAAAAAATAAATATATCATAATTGAGAATTTTAGTTTTTTTAATATTTCCTTTAATATGCTTTAGCCAAGACAATTTAAGATATGCTAATACAATAAATAAAAAAGATTTATTTGAACACATATCAGTATTTTCATCAGATTCATTGGAGGGGAGAGAAACTGGAAAACCAGGACAAAAAAAAGCAGCAAAGTATATAATAGAGTCATTCAAAGGAATTAACATACCACCATATAAAAGAAAAAAATACACTCAAAAATTTAATGTAAAATCAGATAGACATGTTTGTAAATGTGAGGATTGTGATTTGCCATTTATGAAAAGGATTTTAAGAAAGAAGAGGATGGTAAGAGGAGAAAATATATTAGGTTATATTGAAGGAAGCGATTTAAAAGATGAGCTAATTATTATAACAGCTCATTATGATCATCTAGGCAAGCACGATAGTTTGGTTTTTTATGGTGCGGATGATAATGCTTCTGGAACAGCAGCAACGCTTGAAATTGCAGAAGCTTTTATGATTGCAAAAAAGGAAGGAAAAGGACCAAGAAGAAGCGTTCTTATAATGCCTGTTTCAGGTGAAGAAAAAGGATTGTTAGGAAGTAAACATTATACTGAAAACCCAGTTTATCCTCTTGAGAACACAGTTGCTAATTTAAATATAGACATGATTGGAAGAATAGATGATTGGCATACACATAATAATTATGTTTATTTGATAGGCTCAGACAGATTAAGTCTCGAACTTCATGAAATAAGTGAAGAAACAAATAAAAATCATGTAGGTTTAGAACTTGATTATACATATAACGATGTTGACGATCCAAATAGATATTATTACAGATCTGATCATTATAATTTTGCAAAAAATAACATACCTGTAATATTTTACTTTAACGGAGTGCATGAAGATTATCACAAACCAAGCGACACAATAGATAAAATTGATTTAGAAAAAACTGAAAGAATAACTAAATTAATATTCCTAACCGCTTGGGAAATCGCTAACAGAGATAAAAGGCCAGCTTTAAATTAAATTCAGATTATAAATCAAATTTAATACCCTGAGCAAGAGGAAGGTCAGATGAGTAGTTTATAGTGTTAGTTTGTCTTCTCATATAAATTTTCCAAGCATCAGAACCACTTTCTCTACCTCCTCCAGTTTCTTTTTCACCACCAAAGGCGCCTCCAATTTCTGCACCAGAAGTTCCTATATTAACATTCGCTATTCCACAATCACTTCCGTCTGCCGCAAGAAAACGTTCAGCTTCCTTTAGATTAGAAGTCATTATTGCAGATGAAAGGCCTTGTTTTACATTGTTTTGCATATAAATAGCCTCCTCAATATTATTGTACTTTATTAAATATAAAATAGGAGCAAATGTTTCTTCCTGTACAATATTGTAATTGTTTTCTGCCTCAATTATTACTGGCATAACATAACAACCACTTTCATACCCTTCCCCCTCAACAACTCCGCCTTCA
>CACJWV010000049.1 GCA_902597195.1 uncultured Bacteroidota bacterium
CAATAACAGGAATTTAAAATTTGACTAAGGAAGTTTTCGAAACCAAAAGATGGTTACCAAATCACTCAACAGTAACTGATTTAGCTAAGTTCCTTGGTTGATCAACATCACATCCTCTCATAACTGCAATATGATAAGATAGTAGCTGGAGAGGTATTACAGAAATTATTGGAGACAAGTATTTGTTTACTTTAGGGACTTTAATTACATGCTCGGATATTTTAGATATTGACTCATCATCATCAAAAACTATTGAAATAATTCTTCCTCCTCTTGACTTCACCTCTTGAGCATTGCTTAAAATTTTTGAGTAGTGTTCTTCTTCTGTAGCTATAACTAACACTGGCATCTTTTCATCGATAAGAGCAATAGGACCATGCTTCATTTCAGCTGCAGGGTATCCTTCAGCATGAATGTATGATATTTCTTTTAACTTAAGTGCTCCTTCTAAAGCTACTGGAAAGTTCATCCCCCGCCCTAGGTATAAGAAATTTTCTGAGTTCTTAAACTCCTCAGAAATTTTTTCTATTTTTTTATCAATTTTTAAAGATTCCTCTATTATTGATGGGAGCATCTGAATTTCAATCAACATTCTTTGATAATCTCGATCTCTTATGCAAGAATTTTCTTTTCCTAATCTGAGTGCAATTAACAGTAGCAGTGTAAGTTGAGTTGTGAAAGCTTTGGTTGAGGCAACTCCAATTTCAGGACCAGCATGAGTATAAGCTCCACCATCATTTTCTCTTGCAATACTTGAGCCAACAACATTACATATAGCTAGTGTAATAGCTCCCCTACTTTTTGCTAGTTTTTGAGCAGCAAGAGTATCTGCGGTTTCACCAGATTGAGTAATACTTAGCACAACATCATTTTCGTTTAATACTGGGTTTCTGTATCTAAACTCTGACGCATACTGAATATCAACATTAATTCTAGCTATGCTCTCAAAATAATATGATGCTACTAAACCAGCATGCCATGATGTTCCACAGGCTATGATTGTAAATCTATTCGCTTTTAAAATTTTTTTCTCAAAGTCTCTGAAGCCTGCTAATTTAATTTTATTTTGCGCTGTAATTCTTCCCCTTAAAGTAGATTTTATACTCTTCGGCTGCTCGTAAATTTCTTTGAGCATAAAATAATCAAAACCTCCTTTTTCTATATCTTCAATTGATAATGCTAACTCTTGCACAAATGGAGTAACTTTCTTATTGCTTACAGTCTTAATTTGTAATCCTGATTTAATATTTATTCTTGCAACTTCGTCGTCATTAAGATATACAACATTTTTTGTATACTCAATTATTGGGCTGGCATCAGAAGCAACATAGTATTCTCCATCTTCAATTCCTATAACTAATGGTGAACCTTTTCTAGCCACAACAATTTCGTTAAAATTATCTTTTTCCATAACAACGATAGCGTAAGCTCCAATAACATGCTTTAGAGCCGACCTTACTGATTCAAATAAATCTAGGTTTTCACTTTTTTGTTCATAGTCAATTAAGTTAATTAAAACTTCAGTGTCAGTATCAGAATAAAACTCATAGCCTTTTTTCTTCAACAATTTTCCTATTGAATCATAGTTTTCAATTATTCCATTGTGAACGACGGCAAGATTTTTTGAGTTAGATAAATGAGGATGAGCATTTGTTTTGTTTGGCTCACCATGAGTTGCCCACCTTGTATGTCCTATTCCCACAAATGAACTGACGGGTTTTTTATTAAACTCTTTTTCTAAATCCTTAACTTTTCCCTTAGATTTGTATGATATTAAACTGTTTTTGAGCAAACATACACCTGCACTATCATAACCTCTGTACTCAAGTCTTTTAAGTCCCTTTATTATTATTGGATACGCATCTTTATTTCCGATATAAGAAACAATTCCACACATTTTTCAAAAGTAACAATTAAAATGAAGTTATTATAACTCAGAGTATATTACTTCAATCAAAAAACTTGATTTTGGAATTATTGTTCTGTTTGCATTTATTACAGCACCTGATGGTAACAATAAAAGTTGTCCTGTGAAACCGGAAGCTCCATTTATCAAATCACTAAAATACCTTGTTATATTAAATGAAAAATTATTGCTCTGATTCTGCCCACCAAAATGTGATTCTCCCTCAATGACAAAATCACTTAAAAAAACATTAACTCCCATGGAATTTTTTCTTACTAAGAAAAGTTTTTCATGAGCTCCAAATTGTAAATCATCATTGCATGAGAATTTAAGATTAACTTTATTTATGACTTTATTCTTTAAAGTATCCTTAATATTTTCTAAGTTATTAAACTGAATAGATGTTATATAACTTGACATTGACTGAACGTAACAGCTATCAGCAGAAGCATTAAGTTGTTGAATATTTTTTTGATTAAAAAGATTAACTCTAGCAGCATCTCCGCCTAACATTAAATCAAAAGACATTACTGAATCATTGACAGATATATCTCTGTAGTAAATTGAAAATTTAGACTTTTGATTATCGGCGTTTAAATACAAAATTGTATTGTCATTAGCTGAGTTTAAATCTGATGGATTGACAGTGGTGACTTTAAGACCGTAAAAATACTGAAGAAAATCTTCATTAGAGCTTAAGGCATTTCCACCATCGATGATTTCTTGTCCTATGGAGTTGTCTATTGAAATTTTGATTATTGATACAGAGTTTGAGTCCTGAACCACTATGTTATTTACTGAAACTAATTCAGATTGGCTGTAAACAACAGGATAGTTAGAATAGTACGACGAATCTTTATAAATTGGATCTGTTAATTTTGATACGTACAGATTAGGAAAGGTTTGGATTTCATTTCCATAATAGTCATCAATAACGTATTGCAAGATGACACTGTCCACAATAATATTTGTTATGTCTCCGAAGCTGATATTGTTTGATGGAAGAAGAAGGTTAGAAATAAAGTGCGCATTTGATGTTGGAAAAACAGGATCGCTAGTAAGATTTCCTAGTAACAATCTGACTGGTTCATCAGTCCTTAAAGAATCTTCAGAAATAGTATTTATTGAAAAATTAAAAAAATTCGAATTATTTTTTATTAAAATTCTGTCACTTTCAGGATGT
>CACJWV010000050.1 GCA_902597195.1 uncultured Bacteroidota bacterium
AGAGAAGTTATGAACCCAGTTTTTCTTAAAAAATTAGACTTGACTAGAGATAAGGCGGGTTGCATATTTATACCAAATACCTATGAGTTCTACTGGAACACAAGTGCTAGAGATTTTGTTGAGAGAATGTTGATTGAATATAAAAAGTTTTGGTCACAAAAATCAAGAAAAAATAAAGCTGATCGGCTTGGATTAAATTGGTATGAAATTTCTGTGTTAGCTTCAATCGTAGAGAAAGAACAAAATATTAAATACGATGAGAGACCTAAAATAGCCGGCTTATATCTTAATAGGCTTGAAAAAAAAATGAAATTGGAGTCAGACCCAACATTAATTTTTGCAATAGGTGATTTTGATATTAAAAGAGTGTTAAATAAAGACAAGAAAATTGACTCTCCATATAACACTTACTTGAATCAGGGCTTGCCACCAGGACCAATATGTATTCCATCAATTAATTCAATTGATGCAGTACTAAATCATGAAAATCACGATTATATTTTTATGTGTGCAAAAGAAGATTTTTCTGGATATCACAATTTTGCCTATGATTACTCTACTCATTTGGTTAATGCTAGAAAGTATCAAAGAGCACTCAACAAAAAGAAAATACTTAGATAAATTAATTTTTAAATATATAATATTGCACTATGCAAAACAATATCAAATTTGGAACCGATGGTTGGCGGGCAATTATTGCAAAAGATTATACTGTAAATAACGTTTGCAGAGTAAGTCAAGCAGTTTCAAAATGGTTATTAAAAAATAATTCAAATCCATCGGTTGTTATAGGCTTTGATTGTAGATTTGGCGGAAAACTTTTTAGTGATACAGCTTCAAAGGTTTTCATCAAAAACGGAATTAAAGTAATTACCTCAAATCATTTCACAACTACTCCGATGATTTCTTTAGCAACAAAACAATTAAATGCCTCAATAGGAGTTGTGATAACTGCCAGCCATAATCCTCCAAGTTACAATGGATATAAATTAAAGGCAAGCTTTGGTGGTCCACTTCTACCAAAAGAAATTTCAGAAATTGAGAATTTGATTGATGATAAATTTCATGATGATTTATCAGATGTATCTTTAGAAAATAATGATAAATATAAAATAGTTGATATTGAAAAATTATACTACGATGAAGTTGTTAAGAACTTTGATATTGATTTAATAAATGACTCAAATCTGAAGCTAGCTTACGATGCAATGTATGGATCTGGTATGTTTGTTGCAAAAAGAATTCTTAGTAATGCTAAATTTTTGCATTGTGATTGGAATCCATCTTTTGGTAATATTGCTCCTGAGCCAATTCACAGAAATTTATCAGAGTTCTCTCAATTTATAGTTAACAATAAAATTGACTGTGGGCTGGCAACTGACGGTGATGCTGATAGAATTGGGCTTTACAATAGCAAAGGAGAATTTGTTGATGCTCATCATATTATTCTTCTTGTTATTCATTATCTAGTTAAATACAAAAAGATGACCGGCAAAGTAGTTACTGCCTTCTCTTGTTCAGTAAAAGTTAAAAAGTTATGTGAGTTTTATAATCTTGAGCATGAAACAGTTAAAATTGGATTCAAACATATCGCCGGAAAAATGGTAACAGAAGATGTTTTGCTTGGTGGAGAGGAGTCGGGTGGTATTGCTATAAAGGGCCATGTACCTGAAAGAGATGGTATCTGGATTGGTCTACTTCTTTTTGAGTATATGGCAAGCTCTGGTAAAAGCTTAGAGGATTTAATAAATGAAGTTTATGATATTGTTGGAAGTTTTTCATTTGAGAGAATTGATCTTCATTTAGATAATAAAAAGAAGGAAGATGTGATTGAAAAATGTCAAAATGATCAGTTTAGTTCCTTTGGTGAATTCACTGTTAAAAAAATTGAAAAAACTGATGGATATAAATTCTTTTTCAATGATGATACATGGTTAATGATTAGACCATCAGGAACAGAGCCGGTACTAAGAACATACTCTGAAGCTCCATCTAGAGAAATAGCACTAAAAATATTAGAAAGTGCTCAGAGTGAAATTCTTTAGACATGCTATCATAATATTAGCAATACTAATTGCTAATTCTTGCTCCTCATCAAATGACTTTCTTTTGAAGGACAAACTTGAAGTTAACAAAAAACTCTTTTTAAAAACAACATATTCTTTATCTTACGCGTCGTCACTTTATTTCTTAGATAAACTTTGGTATAGTGATTACCCCAGATCAAATTTTCATTTTATTAATGACAACAAAAACTGGATGTATATGGACAAATTTGGTCATGCTTTTACATCTTATCAACTTGGTATATATGGATACAATTCATTTAAATGGGCAGGATATGATGAAATGACATCTATTCTATATGGTGGCTTGTCTGGATCAATTTTTTTATCAGCAGTTGAGATTTTGGATGGTTTTTCTTCTCATTGGGGAGCTTCCTGCGGAGATTTTTTCGCTAATTCAGCTGGATCTATTTTGTTTATTGGACAACAGTTAATTTTTGATACTCAGAAAATAAATCTAAAGTTTAGCTATTTTCCAAGTAAGATAAGAGTTGAAAATAAAAGACTACTTGGAAATAATGAAATTGAAGCTATTTTTAAAGATTATAATGCTCAAAAATACTGGCTTACTTTTAATTTACAAGAGTTACTAAATATAACCTCAAATAATAAAATCGAATGGTTAAATATTGCAATAGGCTACGGAGCTAATAATATGATTCAAGCTAATAATTCAAATAACTCGACAGCATATAGACAGTATTTTTTGTCACTTGATGTTGATTTTTCAAAAGTCTATATAGAAAATAAATTACTAGAAAAAATAGTTAAAATACTATCATTTGTAAAGATTCCTGCTCCAACTTTTGAATTCTCAAAAAATAATGTAATTTTTCATAAAATTTATTTTTAGTGAAAATAGGTGATTTTGTAGTTTTCAAAAATGATACTGATACAGGAACAATTAAGGAAATTGTTTCTGAAAAA
>CACJWV010000051.1 GCA_902597195.1 uncultured Bacteroidota bacterium
CATACGGAGATTCTGCTTTTTTGAACGGAGCATTTTCATCTACAGGTAAACTGTCTGGGCTTCCATAAACTGTGCAAGAAGAAGAAAAAATCAAATTATTTAAATTATTGTTAAGCATAACATCAATTAAAGACTCAAGTGACTTTAAATTGTTGTTAAAATATTTTTCAGGCTCTCTTACTGATTCTTCAACTGATTTATATGCTGCAAAATGAATAGCTCCAATTATGCCATTTTCTTTTTTTATAATAACATTAAGGTTTTTAGCACTACAGCAATCTATTTCATAAAAATTTAATTTTTTGTTTGTAATGCTTTCAATACCTTTTACATTTTCAATACTTGTGTTAGAAAGATTGTCTATTATAAGAGGTTCATAACCTAATTCTATTAGTTTAAGACAAGTATGTGAACCTATATATCCTGCACCACCAGTGACAATTACTTTATTCATAAATTATTATTTTCTTTTGATTGTTTTGAAAACTTAAAGAGTATTTTTTCTTTTTTGCATTTTTACCTATTAAATTAAAATACCCAATTGTTGTTTTATCATTTATTATTTCAAAAGTAGATGACGGACAATTTATTTGTATTGTGTCTGTAATCATAACTTGGTCCTGAAGTTCAGACTCTATACTTGTAGTTATTATAAGGTTTGTATTAAAGTTTGGATTTATAAAAATTTCATTAAAAGTAATATCAGTCGTTAAGCCGCTTGTGTAATTGTTGCCATCTGGTGGAGATGTGGAGGTAATTTTAACACCGTTTGTTTCATTTTCAATTGAAAAGAAGCCAATCAAATCTCCTAAACTATCTACAGCATTTATAAAAGCATAGTTTTGGCCAAAAACAATTCCCACTTTTAATGTAGCTGTAGCTGATATATTTGATAAATAAACATCTGCATATCCAACTGTATCACCAATTGATAAGCCTCCAATATCAAATTCTCCTAAATTCGTTGTAACAACCGATTGTTCTATGTCAGGTTGATTAGCTGATTGACTGATTGATACAAATAGACTTACTTTTTCTCCGCATAAAGTTGAGCTAATTGAAGTGTTTATTACAGGAAAAAAAGGCGCTGGAACAAACTGAGCAGTGGTAAATGTATCAATCGGTGACCAAATGGAACCAAGCAGATTTGTAGTGTCATAATATGACATTATAGACCATTCATATAAAGTTAGTTGGTTTAGTTGTGGTAATTGTGCGTTTGAAACAAAACCTGCGATATTTGAAAGATAACTCCATGTGTTTGTTCCAAATATTCTATATCTAATTTTGAAGCGGTCTGCGTTAGTTGATCCAGTCCAGTTAACCTGTGCATTGTAAAAAGTAATATTGTTAGCATAAATATTTGTAGGGTATGTTAGTGTTATATTTTCAGTAAAAAAACTATCAACTGTAGACCATTGTGAAGATGTATTTCCTAGACTGTCACAATATGATTTTATCTGCCATAGATATTGCGTTTGTGGTGTAAGCCCAACTATTAGTTTATTTGTTTCTGATGAATCTATATTGTTTTGAAAGCTCCAAGCGCTTGCATTGATATCTTTATACCTTACTCTGTAAAAGATTGCTGAATCCACTTTTTCCCAATTTACTTTGGCATTAGTATAATTTATGTTTGTGCTGTATGTCGAATCTGTTCTCAAGCATTGAGATTGACTTTCAATGCACACTGCAAACACAAATAATAACAGTAGTCTTAACATTTAACAAATATAAACAAAAATTAGGAAACGAGTCTTAAAAAGCTGAAAATCAGTTAGTTATAAAAATTTTATATAATGCACCATCTTTTTTTTTTAATAATAAGACTTCATTTTGCTCTAAAATCGCTTAAATCGTCCTAAATGTTCTTTTTTAGTACGTATATTAAACTTGAGTATTCTCCAGTTTTAAATTTTGCTATTAAATTAGAATATAGGCCAATCAAAAATGATTGAACCAATTTTGATGATTTATATTTATATTTTGAGCTTAGTAGCGAAACATAAAATGAATCAAAATATAAAGGGTGAATTGATGAAATCTCAAAGCCATATTTGTTAGAGAGTTTTCGCATACTTTCCTTATCAAAGTGCCATAAATGTAATGGTGCATCCCAACCCGCCCAATGTTTCCCATAAAACTTTTGGTCAAAACATTTATGGTTTGGAACTGCAACGATTAAAATACCCTTATCATTTAATAAGTCTTTTATTTTTTTCATATATCCATCTAGATCATAAACATGCTCCAATACATGCCACATTGTAATTACGTCAAAATTATTTTCACCCAAGCTTAATATTGAATCTTTCACAAATAGTTTGTGATTTTTTATGGAAAGTTCTCTTGCTTTTTTTGCTATCTCTACACCATATGTCTCGAAGCCTTTACTTTTCATATAACTTAAAAACTCCCCAGTTCCGCTTCCAATATCTAAAATTTTTTTAGAATTAATTAAATTAGAGATAAGCCTATACTTTATTTTGATCGAACGACTTCTTACTGTTTGGTATAATTTGCTAATAAAATCACTTTCTTTATTTGTATGTGATATATAATCCTCAAAATCATAGTATTTGAAAATATCTTTTTCTTTAGGTCTAGGATTTGTAAATAAAAAATTAGTTGTTTCACATGAAACAATTGTAAATTCTTCTTGCGTATTAGAGTAATCCTTTACCTTGATGTAATTCTTTAGAATTGTTTTCTTTTCAACTAATGGGCAGTTTATCTTTTCCATCAACGGCCAATATAAACTAGTAAAACATTTACGTCAGCTGGACTAACTCCACTAATTCTCTTTGCTTGGCCTATAGTCTTTGGATTAACAGATGACAGTTTTTCTTTCGCTTCACTAGAAATAGAATGTAGCTTGTGAAATTC
>CACJWV010000052.1 GCA_902597195.1 uncultured Bacteroidota bacterium
GATGGACTCAATGGATTTTTAGAAGGCTATATGACAGTTTTTACTCATTAAAAGAAGATAAAGCTATGTCAATTTCTAATTTGATTGACGAGTTTAAATTAAATGGATTTTCCAAAGATTTTGCTTTCAGCAGTTCAAAAATCTATCCATTTACAAACATTGAATGGATGAATTTCTCTGATTCTGAAAAAGAAAACATTTTGCAAAAATTTAGGTTAGCATTTTTAACTGAAACCACAGTGAACTGGTGTGAAGAATTAGGAACAGTTTTGGCAAATGACGAGGTTAAGGATGGTTTTTCAGAAAGGGGAGGGTACCCTGTTATTAAAAGAAAAATGAAACAATGGGCCCTTAGGATCACTGCATACTCTAATAGGCTACTTGAGGATTTAAATAAAATTGACTGGCCAAGCTCAATTAAAGAAATTCAAAAAAATTGGATTGGAAAATCTACTGGAGCTTCTATTTTCTTTAAGATTGATGAAAAAGATAATGCATCAATTGAAGTATATACCACAAGACCAGATACCATTTTTGGAGTAACCTTTTTGGTTTTGTCACCGGAGCATCCAATAATTGAAGAATTTATTGAAAGTAAACATGTTTCAGCTTATGTTAAAGAGTGTAAGCAAAAAACAGAAATTGAAAGAAAAAAGTCTAAATCAATTACTGGTGTTTTTTCTGACATGTATGCTTTACATCCAATAACTAATAAAAAGATTCCAATTTGGATTTCTGACTACGTGTTGATAGACTATGGGACTGGAGCAATTATGGCTGTACCTTGTGGTGATCAGAGAGATTGGTCATTTGCAAATAAATTTGATTTGGAAATTAAAAATATTTTTGAAGGAGTTGATATTTCCAAATCTTCACATGAAGAAAAAGAAATTATTTTAAAAGACTCAGATTTTGTAAATGGATTGTCATCAAATGAAGCTTCACAGAAGATAGTTAGTTTTTTAGAGAGTAAAAAATTAGGTTTTAGCAGAATCAACTTCAAACAAAGAGATGCCATATTTAGTAGGCAAAGATATTGGGGGGAGCCATTTCCTGTTTATTATGAAGATGACACTCCCAAGATCTTTCCAGATAATGAAACTCCTACTTTGCCTGAAATTGATGAATACAAACCAACTAACGAAGGTTTACCTCCTCTAGCGCGTGCAAAGAAAGAAGACTGGAATGTTTTTCGTGGCGATAGATTAGATTATAATGTAATGCCTGGGTGGGCTGGGTCATCTTGGTATTTTATAAGATTTATTGATCCAAAAAATGATAAGATTTTTTGTGATGCTAAAAAACTAAACTATTGGAACCAAGTAGATTTATATATTGGTGGTGCCGAGCATGCTGTTGGTCATTTGATGTATTCCAGATTTTGGACTAAGTTCTTATTTGACATTCAAAAAATACCTTTTGATGAACCCTTCAAAAAATTAATTAATCAAGGGATGATTTTAGGAAGGTCAAATTTTGTTTATAAATTAAAAAACAAAAATACTTTTGTAAGCTTTGATTTAAAGAATAACTATGACTGTATAAAGCTTTATGTCGATATTAATCTTGTAAAAAATGATATTCTTGATGTTGAATCTTTCAGGTCATCAAAGAATGAATATAAAGATTCTAGATTTATATTAAATGAAAAACAACAATATGTTTGTGGTTTTGAGGTTGAAAAGATGAGTAAGTCTAAGTACAATACTCAAACTCCTGATGAACTAATTTTAAAATATGGAGCAGATACTCTAAGATTATATGAAATGTTTTTAGGTCCATTAGAACAATATAAACCTTGGGACACAAACGGAATTACCGGTGTACATAATTTTTTAAAAAAACTTTGGGATTTAGTTCACGATGATAAAAATTGCTTCATAGTTTCAAATGATCAGCCAAGTGATGAAGAGTTAAATATTATACATTTAACAATTAATAAAATTAATGAGGATTTGAAAAGATTTTCATTTAACACTATTGTTAGTTCTATGATGATTTGTTTAAACAAACTCAGAGATCTAAAATGTAATAAAAGATCCATAGTAAAAGACTTTACGATTTTACTCTCGCCTTTCGCGCCCCATATTGCTGAGGAGATTTGGCAAAAATTAGGAAATAAAACTTCTGTTGCATTTGCTAAAATGCCTGATTATGATCCAAATAAAATATTAAAGAAAAATATTCAATATCCAATTTCATTTAATGGCAAAACTAGATTCAAACTGGATTTTAGTAGTGATTCAGATAAGGACTACATTCAAAAATGTGTTTTAGAAAATGAAAAAACAGCACATTATTTATCAGGGAAATCTCCAAAAAAAATAATTATTGTTCCAGGAAAGATTGTAAACATTGTTTTTTAAATCTTTATTTAAATATTTAGTTCGCTATCATTTTTGGGTTTCTATTTCCTTTTCTTTTCTATGTTTACTCGTTATGATAGGACTAAATTTTTTTTCATTTAAAATTTTATCACTATCCTTTTTCTCTTGTTTTTTAGCCTATAATTTTATAAATAATTTAAAAGAAAATGATAATCAGGATTTAATTGTGATGAATAAATTAAATCTTAACAAATTACTTTTTATATT
>CACJWV010000053.1 GCA_902597195.1 uncultured Bacteroidota bacterium
TGGGTTTCTGCTAGGACAATTAAAGAAACATTTAATCCGCCTAAATCATTTGAATATGGTTTTATGAAAAGTTGATAATAGACTTACAAATATTTTAAGCCTGTGGTGTAGGACCACCAAAATTTATTGGCATGTTAAAATTTTGGTTTATTTCTTGAATAGTTCCAAACTGATCTTCAAATTTTTTAATATTTTCTTTCAATGCAGAATTAAGTCTTTTTGCATGCTGAGGTGTGAGTAATATTCTAGACCTGACCTTTGCTTTTGGAATACCTGGCATGATTTGAATAAAATCAACAACAAATTCGGAGTTTGAGTGATTTATAACAGCTAGATTACTGTACGTACCAGAGGCTATTTCTTCAGATAGCTCAATATTGATACCTTCTTTATTTTTAGAGTCTTGTTCCAATTTTATTTAATTTTCATTTGACAATTCAATATTTTCTTCTGGTAAGTCATTCGCAAACTCTAATTTTGATCCAACTAAAACTTCATCAGCGTTTACCAAGCCTGTTCCTGCTGGAATTTTCTTTCCAACAATCACGTTTTCCTTTAGCCCCTTCAATGTATCCCTTTTAGCATTTATTGCAGCCTCGTTTAGTACTTTAGTTGTTTGCTGAAAAGAAGCAGCCGAAATCCAACTGTTAGTTTGTAAGGAAGCTCTAGTTATACCTTGCAGCACTGGCTTTGAAATAGCAGTAACAACATCTCTTGATTCAACAAGTTTTAAGTCATCTCTTTTCAATCTTGAATTTTCTTCCCTTAATTTTCTTGAATCTATAATCTGACCTACTTTTAAATTGTTAGAATCTCCTGAATCAGTAATGTATTTTTTTCCGTAAATTGAGTCATTGTATTCCATAAAATCTTCCTTTGATACAAGTTGTTTTTCAAGAAATATTGTATCACCAGAGTCAGTAATTTCAACTTTTCTTAGCATTTGTCTAACGAGAACTTCGAAATGTTTATCATTTATTTTAACTCCTTGAAGTCTGTAAACATCTTGAATTTCATTAACAATATACTCTTGAACATTAGTAACTCCTTTTATTGATAATATATCAGAGGGTGTCACAACTCCATCACACAATGGAGTGCCTGCCTTAACAAAGTCATTCTCTTGAACTAATATGTGTCTAGAAAGCTTAATTAAATATTTTTTTGTCTCATCATTTTTAGAGGTAATTAATATTTCCTTATTACCTCTTTTGATTTTACCAAAGCTTACTATTCCATCAATTTCTGAAACAATTGCAGGATTTGACGGGTTTCTTGCTTCAAACATTTCAGTTACTCTTGGCAAACCTCCTGTTATGTCACCAGAAGTATTAGCTGATCTAGGCATTTTTGCAATAATAGTTCCTGCTTTAATTTTTTCTTTTTCAGATATAATAACATGTGCTCCAACAGGAATATTATAAGTCCTACTATCTTTCTTTTCAGAAACAGTGATTGATGGAGACAATGTTTTAGACCTACTATCTATTATTACCTTTTCTTTGTATCCAGTCTGCTCATCAGATTCAAGTCTGTATGTTGTTCCTTCAATTATATCACTGTATGAAATTTTTCCATTTATTTCTGAAATTATAAGAGCGTTGTATGGATCCCATTCACATATCTTTTGTCCAATTTTCACATTTCCTTCTTTAACATATATAGTAGAACCATATGGAACTATATGAGTGGCTAGAACGTTTCCATATTTTCTATCTAAAAATCTTAGCTCTGAAGTTCTACTGATCACTATTTCAGCATTGTTACCATTTTCATCTTTAGTGTTGACTGTCTTTAAATCGTCAATTTGAACTATACAATCTGATTTTGCAACTATATTCGCATCTACTTCAGATCTCGATGCTGTTCCACCAACATGAAATGTTCTAAGTGTTAATTGAGTACCAGGCTCTCCAATAGATTGTGCAGCGACAATACCTACAGGCTCTCCAATTTGAGCTAACCTTGCAGAGCCTAAGCTAACTCCATAACATTTTGAACATATACCTCTTTTGGTTTGACAAGTTAAAGCAGATCTTACTTCAATTGAATCGTATCCAGAATCTTGAATTAAATTTGCACTTCTCTCGTCAATTATTTGACCTGCAGGAAGGATTTCGTCTTTAACTTGCACATCATTTAATAAAGTTCTTCCAACTATTCTATCTTTTAGAGATTCAATAACTTCTTCATTATTTTTTAGTGAGCTAACTTCAATTCCACGTAAAGTTCCACAATCTTCTTCTACGATTATTACATCTTGAGCAACATCAACTAATCGTCTAGTCAAATATCCAGCGTCAGCAGTTTTTAAAGCTGTATCAGCAAGACCTTTTCTCGCACCATGAGTTGAAATAAAATATTCAAGAATCGATAAACCTTCGCTGAAGTTAGTAACAATTGGATTTTCGATGATAGATTCACCGTGATCGCCGGACTTTTTTGGCTTAGCCATTAAGCCTCTCATTCCAGAAAGTTGTCGAATTTGTTCTTTCGAACCCCTCGCTCCGGAATCAAGCATCATGTAAATAGAATTAAATCCTTGTTTATCATTACTAAT
>CACJWV010000054.1 GCA_902597195.1 uncultured Bacteroidota bacterium
ATAAAATGTATTTTGAGTATGAGTTACTCATAATCATAATATCTTGTTTGGATAGCAAAGATAAAAAAAGAAAGCTATAAGAATAAGTTTAGTTTGTCACATAATTTTGATGCAGGCATGCCAACTACATTAAAAAAACAACCTTCAATTTTTCTTACTTTAAAAATTCCGATCCAGTCCTGTACAGCATAAGAACCTGCTTTATCTTCAAAAGCAAAGTTATTTAGATAATAGTCAATTTCTGAATTGTTAATTTCAAAAAAATTAACTTTAGTAGTAGATGAGAAACATACTTTCTTGTTAAAGCTTCTAATACAAACGCCAGTTATAACTTTATGTGTATTATTTGAAAGTTTAGTTATCATTTCTTTTGCTTCTTTTTTATTTTGAGGCTTGTTTAGAATTTTATCATTAACTAATACAGTTGTATCTGCAGTAATTATTAAATTATTTCTTGTGATTTTTTGTTGTATATCAAAGGACTTTTTTTCTGCAATAATTTTTACAGCTTTAGTTGCTGAATATTTTTTGAAATTAATATTTTCATCATAGCTAGATACTTTGACATTAAAATTAAAACCTAATTTTTTTAGAATTTCCCTTCTCCTTGGTGAATTTGATCCTAGTATAATTCTGTATTTTGAATTTATCTTTTTAATTAGCATTATACTAAAAGTAAAAATGTGTTAGAGAGAAAACAGGTATACTTAATAAAGATAATAACATCAGAAATTTTAATAGTTTGGATACTTTGGTAAAGTTAGTTTTTGATGTAGCGTTTAAAATTAATAATTCTGCGTAAAAAAACATTATTAAAATTATGAACATGTAAACTGTTGAAGTATAATTTGCTCCCCAAATTTGAGGGTTTGAAAATTGATTTCCTCCAACGTCCAAAAGTAAATCGCTTCTAAGTATTAAGATTTGAAATGTTATTATGGAAGAAATAGCAAACATTAGTATTATTCCAATAATTACAGTTACTAGCTTTGATTTTTTTGTCCCAAAAATTATAGGTAAACTTTTTATTTTATGTAATTTATCTCCTTGAATATCTTCAATGTCTTTTATAATCTCTCTTTTTACATTAATCAAAAAGGCTAATACAGAGAAAATTGATATGATTAAAAAAACAAAAAATCTATCATCACTTAAAATATTTTTGTAGCTGAACAAAGGAACATTAAGTATAGATAGGGATATGAAAAAGGCTATCAAAATATTACCTATTATCTTGTATTTTTTTAATTTTTTTGAATAAAGCCAAAGACAGTAAATGATTAATAAAAAAACCAAAATGTAAATCTCCTGTTTAATTTTTATACATAAAAAAATAGATAATACTATTGCAAGAGAATTAAACAGCATGTAAATTATAATTGCGTCCCTTGATTTTAAAAATTTTCCAAGGACAACCTTTTCAGGCTTATTTATTTGATCAAGATTATAATCATAGATATCATTAACTATGTATCCGGATGCTGCAATTAATATTGTTACTATAAGTAAAATGACAAAATTTTCATTTAAAAGTTGATCTTTTTGAATAAAAAAGTCAATAAAAAAAAACTTAATAAATATTTGAGATAATGAAATTATAGCTAGGTTTTTCCATCTAATTATTCTAAAAATATTATTCAGGTAACTAATCATTTTGAGTTATGTAATCAGAAATAGCTTTATAGATTTTTTTTAATCTTGGGTCTCTTATAGTTTCAAGATGTTTATTAATAATGGTAAAATCTTTTCTTTTTGCGGGGCCAGTTCTTAAAGTTTTGATTTTATCATTTTCAATTTTTTTAAAATTTTGATATATAAGTGGCTTCAAATTTTCAAAATCAGAACTTTCAGCCCTAAGTATTTCTTGAGCTATGGAGTACATTTCTGTGCTGAAGTTACAAGCAAAAACAGCTGCAAGATGAATTCTTTTAAGTCTATTTTCTTCTATGATTTCTGTTTTGCTGGAGATCCTTAAAAAAATCTTTTTTAATTCTTTCTTAAAAAATATATCATTAGATACAATAAAAAAAGGAACCTCATTAATATTGATTTCTGTGTTTCTATTAAAAGTTTGAAGTGGATAAACAATTCCAGTTAGATTTTTTTGATTTTTAAATACAGAAAGACCTGTTGAACCAGAGGTATGTACAATAGGTCTTTTATGAAATTGATTTACGACATTTTGTATTTCATCGTCCTTAACACACAATACTGCTAAATCATAGTCCTGGATTTTTTCAATTTCATTAGTGAAATCACAACCAATTTTAGATGCTAGATTTTCTGATGTAATCAGATTCCTACTAAAAATTTGACTGATTTCAAATCCAGAATTTTTTAAAGCAATTGACAAATGATGAGCTACATTGCCCGAACCAATAATTAAAATCTTTTTCATTAGATTATAAAAAAACAAAGTTATAATTTTGTAATAATTTTTCATTATGTTGGGTAGAATCATACAGTATTT
>CACJWV010000055.1 GCA_902597195.1 uncultured Bacteroidota bacterium
TACCGTATTGAAAATTGATTTATCAACACCAGTTGTAGAGCGCTCAGCTGATAACCCTATTGAGTTTATAAACAGTTCGGGAGATAATCCTATAGAACTAAAGGACGTTCTTATGTCTATTGAAAAAGCAAAAAATGATGACAGGATAAAGTTAATTTACTTAAATTTTAGTGAAGTAAATGCAGGTCTTTCCTGCATTGAAGAAATAAGAGCAAAGCTAATAGACTTCAAAGCAAGCGGTAAGCAAATCATTGCATATTCTAATTATTATAGTCAGTATTCCTATTTATTGTGTTCTGTTGCAGATAAAATTTATCTTAATCCAAACGGATTTATTGACTTAAAAGGAATATCAGCAAGTGTAGTTTTTTTCAAAAACTTGCTTGCAAAAATTGGAATTGAAACCCAAATAATAAGAAAAGGTCAGTTTAAAAGTGCTGTAGAGCCTTTTACCGAAACAAAGATGAGTGAGTCTAGTAGACTACAAACTAAGCTATTGATAGAGGATATTTCAGAATTTATGACAAATTGTATTAGTGAGGAAAGAAATATTGAAGTATCAAAAATTAACAACGATATTAATGAACTAAGATTAAATTCTGCAGCAGCATGTAAAAAGCTTAATTATATTGATGATATTTTATATGAAGATCAATTGAAAGACTCACTAAAACTTTTTAGTAGCTCCACAAAAATAAAAACAATTAGTCTAGAGAACTATGTAAATGTAAAATTGAACAACAAACAAAAAATCAGCAGGAATAAAATTGCGGTTATTTACGCCAATGGAACAATTTCCAATAACAAAGGTTCAATAAATGAGATTGGTACACAAACAATTACAAAATCATTAATTCAAGCTAGAGAGGACAAAAACGTCAAAGCAATTGTACTTAGAGTTAATTCACCAGGCGGAAGTGCAATGACATCAGACTTAATTTGGAGAGAAACAATAATTACAAAAAAAGAAAAACCAATAATTGTTTCAATGGGAGATTATGCGGCATCAGGAGGCTACTATATTGCCTGTGCAGCTGATAGTATTTTTTCAAATAAAACAACTGTAACAGGTTCGATTGGTGTTTTTGGTATAATTCCCAATCTTAAAAAATTATATAATGAAAAATTATCTGTTTTTTTTGATACGGTTAATACTCACAAATACTCAGACATGGGATCTAATAGAGGGTTAACCAACTTTGAGATTGATAAAATAAGAGAAAACATAAATCAAATTTATAGTGACTTTATAAATAAAGTTGCAGATGGAAGAAATATGGATACACTATATGTAGATAGTATCGGTCAAGGAAGAGTGTGGAGTGGAGCAAAAGCCAAAGAAATAGGACTTATTGACACTCATGGAGGTCTTTTTGATGCTATTGATGCTGCTAAATTAATTGCTAATATTGATGACTACAGGTTAATAGAACTACCAAAGAAAAAAGACCCATTCGAAGATATCTTTTCAAAAATTAATTCAAGTACAAAATTTCTAAATTTAATAGATAATTATAATTTTAAAAATCTAGAAGAATCACTAGAACTTGAAAAAGATATTTTGCAAATGCACATGGACAACTTAATTTTTTTTAATTGAACAATGTTTTAATTTTTTCCTTAGAAGTATTAAAATCAACAATATATCCTTCATGTGATCTTACATTAAATACCTCTCCACTATCAAAGATCAAGTATTGTCCCTTAATTCCTGACAACTTACCAGAAATTAAATTATTTTTTTCCAGCTTTAAGCTTTTAATCTTTGTAGGATATTTTTCTACTGGATAATTAATAATATTTACTGTATCATCATCATGTACATATTTTCTAAGATCATCTGACAATAGTCTAGATAGTTTATTTTTCCAATCTACTAAATTAACATCATCGGGATTTCCTGAAAGCATTTTCCTCCAATTTGTTTTATCACTAATTTCAGACTTCAAGATAACCTCTATCTCACCTGACAATCTTCTGTTTGGTACTTCAGCAAAAATTATCGCCTGTGATGCTCCTTGATCCATCCATCTAGTAAAGATTTGTGATTTTCTTGTTATTCCTACTTTTATACCTGTTGAATTTGCCAAATACACACAGTGGGGCACCAATTGAAATTTTTTTTCCCATTCTAAATCTCTCTCTTCAATTCCTAAATGAGCAGTGCATAGTTCAGGCTTAAAAACACTTTGTGATGCTTGAGGTAATGTCCAATAACAGTTATAACAAAAGTTTTGTCTGTAAAAACTTTTACATAATTTATCACAAAAACATTTCATTTTTCCTGTCCAAAAAATCTCAATGTCATGTCCTATTAACTCATTCATTGAAATATCATAGAGATTGTAATTAACATGACTTAAGTTTTCGGTTTTCATTTTTTTAATTACAAATTGCATGCTATTTTTGTATTTTAAACTAAAAATATAAAATTGATTAATATTTCTATA
>CACJWV010000056.1 GCA_902597195.1 uncultured Bacteroidota bacterium
TTTTGAGTCTATAATGAGTGACAACAGCACATTCTTTGGCAAAACCCTCAACATGTGCTGCCTCTTTATTGAAATAAGATTTTGGAATAAACAAAGGGAAATATGCGTTTGAGTGTCCTGTTTCTTTAAACATAACATCAAGTGCTTGTTGCATTTTTTCCCATATTGCAAATCCGTAGGGTTTAATAACCATGCATCCACGAACTCCAGAGCTTTCAGCGAGCTCAGCGTGCTGTACTATGTCATTATACCACTGAGAATAATCTTTATTTCTTGGTGTAATTTTCTTTGACATATTAACAATTTTTGTTTAGCTATCGCGTTTATAATGGTGAAGCAAAATTAACAAATTAAACTATCTTTGTAATTAAGCAATAAATATTTAAGCTATGTCAAAATTTATTACACTAATTTCACTTTCACTTCTTTTTTCATGTAGCTCTACATTATACATGTCTCATTTTGATGATCCCAACTTTCTTAATGCAGATGAATTTAGCTCACATGATGAAATTGTTTCAAATTACAAAAGCGTTGAAAAAGATAAAAATTTCATCAGTGCTGACAGTATTTACAGTGAAGACACCTCTCAAGCAACAATAAACAATTATTACTTTGATAATTATTACCGTTCCAGTAGAGGGGTTTACAGACCATATCTTTACAATAGATATTTTTCTTCTAATCCATTTTACTATGACAGATGGAATACATTTTATGATCCCTATTCTTTCAATTTTGGTATGTCTTTTGGATATGGCTATGGCTATTACTCTCCATATTATAATTACTCATACTATAATCCCTTTCATTACGGATATTACGACCCATTTTATAGCTCATATTGGAACTATAATCACAGTTATCACAACCCAAATATTGTTATTTCAAATTCAAGTGGGAAAAGATTTTATTATGGCAAAAGAAACTCATTAAGCGGAACTTACAACAATTCTAGTGTAACAAAAACAAGTAAATACAATTCTGTTAATTTAAAGAACAAAAATTTTGACACAAGAACTATTGTTCCAGCGAAAACAAAAAATTTTGACAAAAGAGAATACAAAACTGAAATAAAAAAATCTACCAATAGAAAAAGTAATTATTACAACAAAAAAACTAGTAACAATAAAAACTCATTTAGAACGAAGACCAATAACAGCTTTAATCGTTCAAATAACAAAAGTTATAATAGAAATACAATAAAAAGAAAGCCTTAAACATGTTTAAAAAATTAATTTTTACAATACTTTTAATATTATCAGTTACATTCTCATATTCACAATATGTAAATGATGCTCTCAAATTTTCAAGTCAAAACACTTTTGGAACATCAAAGTTCAATTCAATGAGTGGGGCCTTTGGATCTTTAGGTGGTGATTTTTCTAATCTTAGTCATAATCCAGCTGGCTTGGGAATGTACCAGTTTAGTGAGTTTACATATACTAATTCATTTGGAAGAAATATTGTAACATCTGATTTTAGAGATATTAAGGAAAGAGATTGGCAAATAAATTCACAAACAGAAAATATTGGAATAGTTTTATCAAACCCCAAAAGTGATTTGAATGTTAAAAGGATTAATTTTGGTGTTGGCTGGAACCAAACAGCTAGCTTTAATGAGAGGGTTTTTATTGCAAGCACCAATAGCGAGAATTCACTTGCTGATGTCTTCTTATCAAGAGCAAACGGACATTTAATAAACGATCTAGACCCTTTTCTTGAATATTTAGCTTTCTGGACTGATGTAATAGATTTAGCTGATAATTCGATTGACACATCAACTAATTATTATTTATATGACAACGGGAATTATATTTCTCATGTAAATAGTGTTTCCGAAAAATTTCAGTATCTGCAAAAAGAATCCTCTGGCTACACAGGTGAAATTCCCATCTCACTTGCAACTTCAATTGATGACAAATTATACCTAGGTGTTACCATGGCAATACCCATAATTGAATATAGTGAGAGAACATTATATGGTGAGAGCAGTTTTTCAGATACAATTTCTGATTTAACTGCATTTGATTTAAATAGATCATTGATAGTTTCTGGAAGTGGTATAAATATCAAAGCCGGAGTAATTTACAGACTCAACAACAGCTTTAGAGTTGGTCTTTCTGCACATTCACCGTCATATATGTCCATACAAGAAGAATTTAATTCATCAATGAGAACAAGCTTTAGTAATGGTGAGAGTAGTTCTGAGTCCTCTCCTTATGGTTTCTTTGAGTATGACTTAATAACACCCTGGAAAGTTATATTAGGAGCATCTTCTACTTTTAACAACTTACTTTTAAGCATTGATTATGAAACAATTGACTATAGCTTCATAAGTCTTCAATCAGACATTGAAAGATTTCGTGAAGAG
>CACJWV010000057.1 GCA_902597195.1 uncultured Bacteroidota bacterium
GTGGAGATATTATGCTAGTAGATAGATCTTTAGATCCCAAAAATCGAAGCATAGTCCTAGCAGTAGTTGATAATGAATTTACAGTTAAAAGAGTTAATGTAAGTGAAGAGGGTTTGTTCCTTATGCCTGAAAATGCAGATTTTAATCCCATTAAGATAACTTCTGAAATGGATTTTCAGGTTTGGGGTGTTGTTACTTATATTATTCATAAGGCTAATTAGTTTTATGTTTGCTTTAGTAGATTGCAATAATTTTTATGTCTCTTGTGAAAGAATATTCGACCCTACTATTTTACATAAGCCAGTTGTTGTTTTATCTAATAATGATGGTTGTGTCATTTCTAGAAGTAATGAAGCCAAAAAAATAGGAATTAAAATGGGAGTTCCTTTCTTTAAAATTCAAAATCAAGTAATAAAACATAATATTAGTGTATTTTCAAGTAACTACACTTTATATGGAGATTTATCATTTAGAGTATTTAATACTTTAAAAACAGAATTTAATTCCGTTGAAATTTACTCAATTGATGAAGCTTTCTTGCGTTATGATTTAAAAGATTTTGAGTCTAGAGCTAGCAGAACTGCGAAGAAGATAAAAAAATGGACAGGTATACCAGTTTCAATAGGACTAGCTCCAAATAAAGTTTTATCCAAGATTGCAAATCACGTAGTAAAAAAAAGAAAAGATAGAGAAGTTTATTTATTGAAAAATCAGCAGGAAATAGATAGAATTCTTGCCAATATGCCTGTTGAAGAATTGTGGGGTATAGGTAGAAGAATAACTATTTTTCTTAAAAAATATGGTATACATACTGCTTTACAGTTTAAGCAAACAAATTCACAGTGGTTAAAATCAAATTTAAACATTAATGCGCTCAGAATTAAAAAGGAGTTATTTGGTGAAGTTTGTTTCCCATTAGAGGAGAATAACTCTATGAAAAAGAATATATGCACCTCAAGATCTTTTTCTAAAACAGTATCTTCTCTGGATAAATTAAAAAGTGCTATTGGTTCATATGCAAACGTTTGTTCATTAAAGTTAAGAAAACAGAAAAGTTGTGCTACTTCAATTTCTGTTTTCATGCTAACTAACCGCTTTGATCAAAGAAATAAGTTTCAGAGTTTATATCAAAAGATTATTTTAGATACGCCTACTAATGACTCTTTGCAAATTGTAAAGCAGTCTCTTATTTTACTAGAGTCGATTTATAAGCCTGGACTAGAATATAAAAAAGTAGGTGTAGTTGTTTCATCAATTGTTCCAGATAGTCAAGTACAGATGAGTTTATTTAATAAGATTGACTTTAATAAAAGAAGATCTCTCAACAAAACCATAGATAAAGTTAATTATAGCATGGGAAAGGATCTAATAAGATTTGCAGTACAAGAAAATGGTAAAAATTGGATGACTAACAGGAAGAAATTGTCTCCATGCTATACTACCTCTTTTAAAGATATGCTGACAATCAGTCTATAAAGCTCTGTATAAATCAGAAAGTTTCTTCAGTAAATGGTCAAGAGATGAAAGTTTTAACATGTTATGACCATCAGACAATGCTTCTTCAGGCTTGAAATGGGTTTCTAAGAAAACACCATTAACACCGCTTGATATTCCTGCTTTTGATATTACGTCGATAAACTCTGGACGACCACCAGTAATACCACTTTGCTGGTTAGGTAATTGTAAAGAATGGGTAACATCAATAATAACAGGGTAATTTAGTTGTTTCATTAAATGAATTTGACGAAAATCTACTATTAAGTCATTGTGTCCAAAAGATGTACCTCTTTCAGTAAGTAAGATTCTCTTGTTACCAACAGATTCAATTTTCTCAACAACAAATTTCATAGATGATGCTGACATAAATTGTCCTTTTTTAATATTTATTGGAAGCTTAGTTCTTGAAGCATGAAGTATTAAATCAGTTTGTCTGCATAGAAAGGCTGGGATTTGTAAAATGTCTACATAAGATTTGGCAAGATCTATATCTTCTTTGGTATGAACATCAGTGATTACAGGTACATTAAAATTAGTACGAATTTCATCTAGGATTTCTAATGCTTTTTTATCACCAATTCCAGTAAAAGAGTTTAAAGAAGACCTGTTAGCTTTTTTAAAAGATGATTTGAAAATAAAAGGAATATTATAATTATCACATGATTTCATAATTTCCTTACAAATTTTAAAAGAATCCTTACTATTTTCTACAACACATGGTCCAGCAACTAAAAAGAAATTACTTTGTTTTTTATTAAAAATATTATCTAAAACATTCACAGAGAGAGC
>CACJWV010000058.1 GCA_902597195.1 uncultured Bacteroidota bacterium
ATTCCCATGTACTCTCTGCCCATGAACTTTTTTAATTGCCATACTCCATAATCATTTACTACTTTTTTATCTTCATCGGAAATTAGATTAAATGGAAGATTATATTTTTCAATAAATTTTTGATGTCTTTTCACGCTATCGCATGAAACTCCAATAACATCATATCCTTTGCTAATTAAATCAGAATAATTATCAGACAAATTACATGCTTGTGCAGTGCAGCCCGAAGTCATGTCTTTTGGATAAAAATATAAAACTACTTTTTTTCCTCTATATTGATCCAATGTGATTGTAGCCCCATTTTGATCAATAGCATTTATTTTTGGAGCTTGATCTCCTATTTTTAATTTTGACATAATTTATTATTTATAGTGTTCCTCTTTTTGCTTGTTCTCTTTCAATTGATTCAAATAAAGCCTTGAAATTTCCAGCACCAAAACCTCTGGCACCCACTCTTTGAATTATCTCAAAAAATAACGTTGGTCGGTCCTGAAGAGGTTTTGTAAAAATTTGTAGTAAGTACCCCTCTTCATCTGCATCAATTAGTATTCCAAGTCCTTTGAGAGTTTCTATATCCTCTTTTAATTCATGATTATGCTCTCCAAGCCTGAAAGGAACAGCTTTATAATATTCATCTGGAGGTGTAGATAGGAACTCAATTCCTCGAGCTCTTAGTTTGCTTACTGTAGATATTATGTCATCAGTTGCTACAGCAATATGTTGGACTCCAGGCCCTTCATAAAAATCTAAATACTCCTCAATTTGTGACTTCTTTTTACCTTCTGCAGGCTCATTTATTGGAAATTTAATTCTTCCGTTTCCATTACTCATTACTTTACTCATAAGTGCTGAATACTCTGTATTTATTTGTTTATCGTCAAAGGATAAAAAGTTTACAAAACCCATAACGTCTTCATAAAACTTGACCCACTTATTCATTTCGTTCCATCCAACGTTTCCAACCATGTGATCAATATATTTAAGGCCAGTGGGTTCAGTTTCATAAGATGACGACCACTTTTGGAACCCAGGTAGAAAAGCTCCTTTGTAATTTTTTCTCTCAACAAAAATATGAACTGTTTCACCGTATGTATAAATTCCAGATCGTACAACTTCACCGTGCTCATCTTTTTCCAATGTTGGTTCCATATAAGATTTTGCACCTCTTGAGGTTGTTTCTTTCCATGATTTTTCAGCATCTTCTACCCAAAGGGCAATAATCTTAATTCCATCACCGTGCTTTACTATATGATCATTAATTGATGAGCTAGAGCTGAGCGGAGATGTAAGAACAATCTTAATCTTGTCTTGAATTAGAACATATGATACACAATCCGCGCTGTTTGTCTCAAGTCCTTTATATGCGTAAGATTGAAAGCCAAATGCTGATTTATAAAAATGGGCTGCTTGCTTTGCGTTACCGACGTAAAACTCAACATAGTCTGTTCCAAGTAATGGTAGAAAATCTTTCGCTTCTTTAAATATCTTCTCTAGTTCCATAAAATATTAATTTACTCTACCCAAGACTTATGATATTTTCCATCTGAAAGATCTATGGCCAGCTGTGTTAGTTTTAAAGGGGCAAAAGTATCGACCATTACAGCAAGCTCATCTGTTTTCTTTTTTCCAATACTCCTTTCCATTGCACCTGGGTGAGGGCCATGCGGAATTCCTGCGGGATGAAGTGATATGTAGCCTTCATTAACATGATTTCTACTCATAAAATCTCCATCAACATAATAAAGCACTTCATCAGAATCAATGTTTGAGTGATTATATGGTGCGGGTATTGCCTCAGGATGGTAATCATAGAGTCTGGGGCAAAAAGAACACAAGACAAATCTACTGGTCTCAAAAGTTTGATGAACTGGTGGCGGCTGATGTACTCGTCCTGTAATGGGCTCAAAATCATGTATTGAGAATGCATATGGAAAATTGTAACCATCACATCCAACAACACCAAATGGATGAGCTGCATAAACATATTCATGAATCATATGCTCTTTCTTGAGCTTAATTAAATGATCACCAATTTTATCATGCGTTTCTAATTCCTCTGGAAATCGTAAGTCTCTTTCACAGTACGGAGAATGCTCTAACAATTGGCCAAAATAATTTCTGTATCTTTTTGGAGTATAAACAGGATTGTAAGACTCAACAATAAAGTGTCTATTTTCATTTGTATCAAAATTTATCTTGTAAATTGTTCCTCTGGGGATTACTAAATAATCTCCTTCCTTAAACTGAATGTTTCCAATAAAAGTTCTT
>CACJWV010000059.1 GCA_902597195.1 uncultured Bacteroidota bacterium
GAAGAAGCACAAAAAAAAGTTAGAGAGACATTGGCGAAATTACAAGCTAGTGGAAAAAAAAAGTTCTGTAAAAAATAGAAGAGACAAAAGACAAGCTCATAAGGAAGCTTACGAAATTGAAAGTCAAAAGAAAAACTGAAAATACAATAAAAATTGCAGAGTTTGCAACAGCCACTGAACTAGCTAGCATGATGGATGTAGATATTAATGAAATCATAAAGAGCTGTATGACCTTAGGTCTAATGATTAGTATGAACCAAAGACTTGACAAGGAGACTATACAGATTGTAACAGAAGATTTTGGATATGTTGCTGAGTTTGTCGATGCAGATGTTCAAGAAGCTTTTAATGACGATGAAGATCTTGATGAGCATTTAGAGGAAAGATCTCCTATTGTAACAATTATGGGGCATGTTGATCATGGTAAAACATCATTAATGGACTATATTAGGAAAACGAATGTCATTGCTGGAGAATCAGGAGGAATTACACAACATATTGGTGCTTACGAGGTAACAACAGAAGACAATAAAAAAATCACTTTTTTAGACACCCCAGGACATGAAGCCTTTACAGCGATGAGAGCTAGAGGCGCAAAAGTTACAGATATTGTAGTTATCGTTATAGCGTCTGATGATAAAGTTATGCCACAAACAAATGAGGCAATCAGTCATGCAAAAGCTGCAGGAGTTCCTATAATTTTCGCTTTTAACAAAATTGATATTGATACAGCTGATCCAGAGAAAATTAAAGGACAATTAGCTGAGATGAATATGCTTGTTGAAGATTGGGGTGGTAAGTATCAATCTCAAGATTTATCAGCAAAAACTGGAAAAGGAGTTAAAGAACTACTTGAAAAAATCTTACTTGAATCAGAAATGCTTGAGCTAAAAGCTAATAAACAAAGAAATGCCAAAGGAACTGTAATTGAAGCATCTTTAGACAAAGGTAAGGGATATATTTCAACTGTTCTAGTACAAAAAGGTACTTTGAAGATTGGAGACTATACATTGGCAGGAAGCTATTCCGGTAAAATTAAAGCTATGATGAATGAAAGAGGTGAATCTGTGACAAAAGCAGGCCCATCAACACCTATTTTAGTACTTGGGTTAGATGGTGCTCCTACTGCTGGAGATGAATTCAATGTTTTAGATAGTGAACAAGAGGCAAAAAAAATTGCTTCAAAAAGAATGCAATTACAAAGAGAGCAAAGTACAAGGACACAAAAACATATAACACTTGACGAAATTGGCAGGAGAATAGCTGTTGGAGAATTTCAAGAGCTTAATATCATTGTTAAAGGAGATGTTGATGGTTCAATAGAAGCTCTCTCTGATTCAATGGAGAGATTGTCAACTGAGGAAATTAAAATTAATATTATTCAAAAGGCCGTTGGTCAAATCTCTGAATCTGACGTAATGCTTGCTAAAGCCTCTGACGCAATTATTGTTGGATTTCAAGTTAGGCCGTCCATGAAGGCGAGAAAACTTGCTGAAAAAGAACAAATTGATATAAGATTATATTCTGTTATTTACAAAGCAATTGATGAAGTAAAATTGGCTATGCAGGGACTATTATCTCCAGATATTGAGGAGAAAGTAGTAGCTAATGTTGAAATTAGAGAAACATTCAAGATTTCTAAAATTGGAACAATAGCTGGCTGTATGGTTTTGGATGGAAAAATAAATAGAAAAAATAAGATTAGACTAATAAGGGATGGTGTTGTAACTTATTCTGGAAACCTTTCTTCATTGAAAAGATTTAAAGAGGATGTTTCTGAAGTTAGACAAGGGTTCGAATGCGGGATGTCTATTGAAAACTTTAATGATATAAAAGTGGGCGATATCATAGAGGCTTTTGATGAAGTTGAAATTGAGAGAAAAATCAGTTAAGTAAGTTTAGCTTTATGTATTCTGATACAATGTAACTTCCTGGGTAATTTTTTATCAATTTACTCTTGCTTTTTTCCGCTTCAAATTTCGTTCTAAAATTACCTACCCTTAACTTATAATATGGGGCAGAGTAGCTTAAATAGATTGGAACGTTCGGGAATTCTTTCATAAAGTTTAATTTCATAGTGTTAATTTCATTTTTTGTACTTGCAAATGCAATCTGTATTCTGAAGGCTTGAATACCGCTTTGTGAAAGATTAATTTTTTTAAATTTTAGATGTAAACTATCAATTTTCTTATCATACTGGTAGTTTATTAAATTTTCTTGTCCATGAGTTTCAAGTGAGAAAAAAATTA
>CACJWV010000060.1 GCA_902597195.1 uncultured Bacteroidota bacterium
GACCGTTACCGACTCAAACAACTGTGTTGTCTCACAAGGTATAGTAATTGATCAACCCAGTGAAATAGTCATAAATTCTACAACAACTGATGTATCTTGCTTTGGTTATAGCAACGGTAATGCTCAATTGAATATTTCAGGAGGTGCACCTCCTTACATCCAAAACTGGAATGGATTCAACCCTAATAATCTTCTAGCTGGTACTTATTCATATAATGTAATCGATAGTACTGGGTGCTCAAAAAATGGACAAATAACAATTAATCAGCCAAGCATACTAAGTGTCTCAAGTACAGTAAATTCTGTTACTTGTTACAATGGTTCCAATGGAAGTGTAGGTTTAAATATTACAGGCGGTACACCTCCGTATATCTCTAATTGGAATGGGTTTAACCCTAATAATCTTTCTTTAGGAACCTATAGCTACACCGTCACTGATTTTAACAATTGCTCATACACTGATTCAGTTTATATTTCACAACCAAGTCCTATGCAGGTTTCTTCCACTACTTATGATGCAACATGTTATGGATATAACGATGGATATGTAATCTTAAACATATCAGGAGGTACACTTCCTTATACACAGAACTGGGGATCTTATGATCCAAATAATTTATTTGCTGGCACTTACAATTATGACATTCTTGACTCTAACGGATGTATATACAGCGATATCATTACTATTTTGGAACCATCTGCTGTGACAGCAGTAATAGATACATTTAGAGCAAGTTGTTTTGGTTACAATGATGGTTATGTTTTAACCTCTTATGTTGGAGGTACTCCGCCCTATATTGATGACTGGGGCAGTTTTGATCCTAACAATCTTTCAGCTGGAACTTATAATTTTTCTGTTACTGATTCAAGCTCTTGTGTTTATCAGTTTCAAGCTACAATAAGCCAACCTGATGATATTTTAATAAACGAGATTACAAGTAATGTAAGTTGTTTCGGTTTTTCAGATGGAACAGCAACTCTTACAGTAAGTGGAGGCACACAACCATATAATGTTGATTGGGGTGGTATTGATATTAATAATCTCTCTAGTGGTATTTATGTTTATAGCGTTAATGACGCAAATGGATGTGAAAAGAATGATTTTATAAATATTACACAACCAGATGAATTGACTGTAACTGAAATTGTTGATGAGGTAAGTTGTTTTAACTACAATGATGGCTCTATTTTCTTAAACATATCAGGAGGCACACTGCCTTACAATCAGAACTGGAATGGATTTAATCCCAATCAACTCTATACTGGTATTTATAGCTATGATGTAGTTGATGCCAATGGATGTGATTTTTCATCAAATGTTTTTGTTGATCAAGCAAATAAAATACTAGCCAACTTTTCAATTACTCCTCAAGTATGTGAAAATAATAATGCAACAATTAATTTTGATATTCTTAATCCAAGTTCTAATTTTTATTATGCAAAAATTATTGATGCTGATGGTTATGTTCATGAATTCTCAATTGATTCTTCAGGAAATCCATTTTATTTTGATCAAACTCTTGAATTTATACCTCTAACAAGTGGAGAAGTAATTTTTGAACTCATTTCTGATGAATTTGGTTGCCAAAGTGGAATTTTTGACACTAGCTCTATAATTGTTAATCCAAATCCAACACTGCAAATGACAATTGATGATCTTTGCATTAATTCAAGTTCTTTTGAGCTCAATCAAGCAATACCAACTGGGGGAATATATAGTATAAACGACATTGAGCAAAGTATTTTTAATACAGAAGAATTAGGCGTTGGTAGTCATCTTGTCAACTATTATTATAAAGATTTAAATACTGGATGTTCTAATTCTATATCTGATTTAGTTGTAATATATGATTATCCAAAGGCAAATATTTCTATTAGTCCTTCAATCACAGATTCTTTAAATGGAAATATTTATTTTAGTTCAGATTCAGAAAGAGCTAAATATTTTTACTGGTATAGCGACACAATACTATTTTCAAACCAGCAAGAATTTTGGTATGAATATGATAGAGTTGGGAAGTATTCAATTAATCTGGTTGTTTATGATGATTTTGGTTGTTCAGACAGTGCCAATGGTAATTTAGTTATTAATCCTGTTTTTTCAGTATTTATACCTAATTCTTTTACCCCTGGAGACAATAATCAAGTGAATAATTATTTTGGTCCAGTAACTTATTCGGAATCAAGTTTTATTATTTCAATTTATAATAGTTGGGGACAAAAAATATA
>CACJWV010000061.1 GCA_902597195.1 uncultured Bacteroidota bacterium
TACTAGACAATTTTCTGGTAAATGTTCATGCTCCAAAATGGCAAGATGGAATTACGTGGAAAAATAAGCCCTTACAAGAAATTAATTCTAGTTACTAACTCATTTTGATATTTTTGAAAGTCTTGTCATACTAGCTTTAATTTAGTAAATTAGTGAAAAAATTTACATCTTTAATGCTATGAGAAGATTGCTTTGGTTCATTCTCTTTATTTGGGGAGGCTCTTCTTTTAGTCAAGATACGAACATGGTTCAAAAACCCTTTAGCAGCAACATTTTGAGCTACAACAAACCAACAAGCTCAATCTCTTTTTCAGGATATTACAGATTTTTAGGATTTGTTCGTAACCAGCAAGAGACATTCCCAAACAATAGTGGTAAAACTTTTGTGATTAACTCAGGTGATTACTACAGAGAGCCAATGTTTCTTTTGAAATTAAACGGAAAAACCAGAGACAATATTACATTTGGTGCAGATTTAATGCTTAATAGTTTGTACAAGGGGCCCTCAGAGGAACTCACACAAAATTTAACATTAAATCTAGGACTGAATCTATCAACATCAATAAGTACTAATTACGGAAACTATAATCTTAAAGCTGGAGGAGTTTCATGGTACAGACAAAGCCGACTCACTATTTGGGGAAACCGATCATTTAACAGAATCAGTATTTTTGAAAGAAGACCTCAAACTCCCCTAAACAAAATTCCAATTGATCGTTATTCTAATTATTATAATAGTGGCTTAATTGATCAAGGAATTAGATATGGAAGTCGTGCTTTTCAAGGAATATTTCTAAATGCATCAAAACTGCCACTAAATTTTTACGTAAAAGGAGTTATTGGAAAAAGTAATTTTAACCGCACTGCATTTGAATCAAATGATAATTTTACTGGAGCTTTACAACTCAAAAATACACTTAGTCCTAATTATAAAATTTGTTATAATTACCTCTCTTCATGGGCTCAAACTGACTCTTTAAGTGACGACAGAAGAAGCTACTCCATTCAAACCATTGAGTTAGACAGGAAATGGAATAAAATACAAGTCCAAATGGAGATAGGTCTTGGAAAATATAGTGATCCAGAGAACGACCTAGCATATGGTGAGGCTATTCTTTTGAACCTAAAAACATCAAAATCAACTAAAATTCCGTTAAATATTCAATTTTATAGAATTTCACCACAATTTGTAAATGTAACAGGTAATTTTTTGAATACCTCTGTTATAGAGGTTTTCCCTAACGTAGGAGGTGTAGGAACAACAATTAGAACACCTTTCAGCAGCCCAATGGTTGGACTTGGTTTTCCAATTAACAATAGACAAGGAGTTTCAGTAAATGCTGATATTAGCTTAGAAAAGCTCAAAATAAATGGAGGTATTGGAATATTTTCTGAAATTGAAAAGTCTGATGGTTCTTTGTCTTATATTCACAATGTGAATAGTCAAACTCTTTCAAGAATTTATCTTTTTGCACAAAATTGGGGTCCATATAATGCACTTAATTCAACATATAGAGGTGTATATGAAAATGTTAACATTAGTGATACAACGTCTAGTGGATTTGCAAACTTCAAAAAGTTTTTTAATACTGTTGAGTTTCAAGCAAAATACAATAACAAAATTTTCGGCAAGAACTATTATATATTTTCCTTAACTCGATTAAATACAAGCCAAAAAGATTTCAATATAGTTCCTCAAATCGGAACTCAAACACTAATTAGTCAACTCAGTGAAGAGATAGATTTTAGTATTGAACTGAATGATAAAGCTGCTTTTGTATTTAGTTATGGACTAGAAAAAGTACTTGGAAATTCCTCTACAGATTTAGGTGATAATGCTGAGGCTACTTCCACAAATACTTTTTTTGAGAAATTGGGTTTGGATAGATTTTACAGGTATACCAACTCAAGAAACCAAAAAAATACACTCATAGGTCTTGGGATTGACTATAAAATAGGTCAAAATTCAATGTTGTTTTACCGATATAATCAGTATCGATATTTTGACCCTAATTTTATAGAAAATCATCTTAAGGGTTGGGAAATGATGCTCGAACTAAAAATAAATTTTTAATATATGAAAAGAAGCTTACTAATATTAGTTGTTTTTTCTGTGGTCTTGTTATCAGATTTTAATGTTCATGCACAAGTCAATGACAATATTTGGTTTGACGGCCTCTCTCGTTCATATTTTGTTCGAGATGCT
>CACJWV010000062.1 GCA_902597195.1 uncultured Bacteroidota bacterium
CACTTTTGTTAATAATCATTAATTCGTCTTCATCACTCACATTTTTTAAAGCAATCAAGTCTCCAGTTTTATCAGTTATACTGATTGTTTTAACACCTTTTCCACCTCTGTTAGTTACTCTATAATCATCTATTTGAGATCTTTTACCATAACCATTTTTTGAAACTACCAATACCGAGGAATCGATATCATTAACACAAATCATTCCAATTACCTCGTCTTTATCATTTGCTAATCTTATGCCTCTTACTCCAGAAGCTGTTCTGCCCATGGCCCTGACTTTTTCTTCCTCAAATCTTATTGCCTTACCGGACTTGACAGCCATCATAATTTGAGACACACCATTTGTCATTTTGGCTTCTAAAAGCTGATCTCCATCTTTAATTGTAATTGCATTTATTCCGTTAGACCTTGGCCTAGAGTAAGATTCGAGACTTGTCTTCTTGATTACACCTTTTTTAGTACACATAACAATATAATTTGAGTTAATGTATTCTTCATCCTTCAAGTCCTTGGTATTAATATAAGCCATAACCTTATCATCGCTTGGGATATTTATAAGGTTTTGTATTGCTCTACCTTTTGAAATTTTACTTCCTTCAGGAATTTCATATACTCTCATCCAAAAACACTTTCCTTGCTCAGTAAAGAATAGCATATAATCATGATTGTTAGCCATAAAAATTTCCTCAACAAAATCCTCGTCCCTAGTAGTGGCTCCTCGTGATCCAACTCCGCCTCTAGCCTGTGATCTATACTCAGATAAAGAAGTTCTTTTTATGTAGCCAAGATTTGAAATAGTTATCAAAACTCTTTCGTTTGGTATCATATCTTCGATACTTACTTCAGATGAAGAATACTCAATTTGAGTTCTTCTTTCATCTCCATACTTTTCTTTAACCTCTAATAAATCATCTTTAAGTATATCATATCTAAGACCCTCATTTGATAAAATTTCATTGAGTTCTTTAATCTTTTGCATAATCTCTGCATGTTCATCTTTAATTTTATCTCTCTCTAAGCCTGTTAACTTTTGTAGTCTTAAATCAAGTATCGCTTTTGCCTGTTCTTCTGATAATTTAAAATTATCAATTAAACCTGTTCTAGCAATTTCAGGTGTTCTAGATGAACGAATGAGTTTTATTATGTCATCAAGATTATCTAAAGCAATTAATAAACCTTCGAGAATATGAGCTCTTTTCTCAGCTTGCTTTAATTCAAAATTTGTTTTTCTGACCAATACATCAAGCCTATGCTCAACAAAGAAGTTTATTAAATCCTTGAGGTTTAGAAGCTTTGGTCGACCCTTAACAAGTGCAATATTATTAACACTGAATGATGATTGTAAAGAAGTGTATTTATACAATTTATTTAGTACAATATTTGGAATTGCATCTCTTTTTAGCTCATAAACAATTCTCATTCCGTTTCTATCAGATTCATCTCTAATATCAGAGATTCCCTCCAATTTTTTACTATTGACTAAATCTGCTGTTTTTTTAATTAAATCTGATTTATTCACCATGTATGGGATTTCATCAACAATAATTAAATCTTTGTTTCCAGATTCTTCAAATCTTACTTTACCTCTAACAACTACTCTCCCTCTTCCAGTTTCAAAAGCAGATTTTACCCCCTCATAGCCATATATTGTACCTCCAGTTGGAAAATCAGGAGCAGTAATATGTTCCATTAAATCACTAACCTCAACGTTTCCTCTGTTGTCAATAAACCTAATTATTCCATTAACTACCTCAGTCAAGTTATGTGGTGGCATATTTGTTGCCATACCAACTGCAATTCCAGTTGTTCCATTTAGTAATAGGTTTGGTAATCTAGCAGGTAAAACCGCAGGCTCTTTTAGGGTATCATCAAAATTATTTTCCCATTCTACAGTATCTTTGTCAATATCACGAAGCATATCCTCGGATGTTTTTCTCATTCTTGCTTCTGTGTATCTCATTGCAGCTGGATTATCACCGTCTATAGATCCAAAGTTTCCTTGACCATCAACCATTAAATATCTTAAACTCCATTCTTGAGCCATTCTAACCATAGCATCATATACTGCAGTATCTCCGTGTGGATGAAACTTTCCAAGTACTTCACCAACTATTCTTGCTGATTTTTTATAAGATGTATTTGATTTTACTCCAAGTTCATGCATTCCATAAAGAA
>CACJWV010000063.1 GCA_902597195.1 uncultured Bacteroidota bacterium
GAGATAAGTTTTCTTATTAGAGAATATAGTTACATCTACTTTATTTTCAATTAATCCTTTAGCTTGAGCGAACAAATAGTAATGATGTGAACTGCCGTGAGAGCCTATTGAATCAATTACTGCAACTTTTATCTTCATTTTAATATCCCTTTAATGATTGACTTATTAACTAACAATAAAGTATTAAAGCTAAATTTATATTGATTACTTACTATAGTACGCAAATTATATCTAATGATTAAAAATGGTATAAATAGATAAAAATATAGTCGCTCATTTTTTTTTAAAAAATAAAAATGATTTTGAATATTTTGACTGATGAAAAAATTGCTTTTTTTTCCTTTTGCATCACTTGTTGATGTTAAACTACCTACTTTGTGAAATATTTTAATTTTTTGATTGACTAATAACTTGAAGTTTCCATTTTTTTTTACTCTGTAAAAAAAGTCTGTATCGTCAAAATAAACAAAATATGCTTCATCCATAAACCCAATTTCAGAGAAAACCTTGGAGTCAAATAAAACAAAACAAGTTGGAGCATAGTCTGAATACCTTAAATGATTGTATTGTCCGAAATCAGGCTGTCCTATTCCTAAGTGTTCGGGAACTAGTCCTTTATTAAAATTGAAAAAGCCCCCACAATACCAAATTTTATCTTTATCATTTTCATACATTATCTTCAAAGAGGAAATACTACTTGATTGATTTTTACTAAAATTAACTAAGTCACCTATTATATTTTTATCAAATACTATGTCATTGTTTGAAAGTAAAACTTTTTGATAGCCCTGATCCAGGGCAAAATTAATCCCCATATTATTTGCTGCAGCGACACCTATATTTTTTTTATTTTCAATAACCTGAACATCTATTTTTTTGATTTTATAGATTATCTCTACTGTGTCATCAACTGAATTGTTATCTATAATAAACAGCTTAAAGTCTTTAAAACTACTTTCCGAGAGGCATTTTAGAAAAGGTATAATTACATTACTAGAGTTGTATGTTATTGTAATAATAGCAACTTTAATCACAATTGAGAATTATTAGTTCCTGTATAAACAGAACTTGTTTTGATGTCTTTAGTTACGACAACATTTGCTCCAATTATTGATCCCTTTCCAATTCTAACTGGCTTTGCAATAACTGCATTTGCTCCAATAAAAACATCATCTTCTATGATTACTTTTCCATCATAAAATCTGAAATAATATTCAGGATTTTCCGATCGATTTTTTGTATCTATATAATGTGTTAATATTTTTGCTCCAGCTGTTATTAAACATCTGTCCCCTATTTCAACATTTGAAGGATTTATCGGATCAATAATGACATCTTCTCCAATAAATACCGTAGATCTATTTTTGAATTTTACACCTCTTAGGTGATGAATAAAAACTCGAGCCTTAGAATCAAGCAATGAGCTTTTAGCAATAGTGTGAAGTAATTTATCTAAAATTCTAGAAAATCCAATATTTTTTTTTGATTCTTTTATAGAGCTTTTCATCTAGCTAATCATTTTTTGAAAACTTGTCCAATCTTTAATTAATAATTCCTCTAGTATTTTTTTTTCTTCATCCGAATATTGAATGCGAATCTCTTTAGAGTACAAGTATGGCTCAAATTTATTAATTATTTTTTTTGGTAAATATTTTTTTAATACTGTTGTTATTTGCCTGTTTCTTTGAAAGTACTTTGAAATCAAGTTTTTTGGGGCCTTGTTTGAATTGATACGCTCACTAAAATCAAAAAAGTCGTTATCAAAATCAATTGATAAAAAATTAGAAATTTTTTCAGAGATACTTTTTTTATCATTAAAATCAATAATTAAGATTTGTTTTTTTGGAAATGCATCAATATAATTTTTTGAATACTTATAATACATACTATTATGCACATATTGAACATAAAATTTTTTTAACCGCGAATCAAGCAAGTATTTTGATAAAGAGTTGTTCGCTAAACCCATTCTAAAATCCATTGAATGATGTGAGAGAGCTCTTTTCACAGGATCTCTAAACATTATAATTATCTTCGATTTAGAATTAAATTTAAATATTTTCTTTGGAGCTTCTTCGTCAGTAAAA